>CAYYAU010000191.1:0-3154 GCA_964469765.1 uncultured Clostridia bacterium
AAAGAGATTCCAATCTCTAAAACTGGCAAACCTCTCTGGAGAAAAGAAGAAAAACCATTAAAAACAGAAAAGAAACGAAGAAGATAGAATTTAGGGGTCAGCCCTTGACACGGGACAAAATAAGTATTCTTTTTGTTTGTTTTTTTGGTATGTTTAAGAATCGTGCCTTTTCCTTTATTTTATCTATACTTAAATTTTTAAAAAGTAAAGAATAATAAGCTATCTTTTTATCTAAAACAGTATCCTTAACTAAACTCTTTTCTATTAGATTTAAATCCCTTGATGAAAATGATACATCCTTTGATACGAATTTACTTAAAACCTTTAATGTGTAAAGTCTATAGAGTATCTCCTTTCTCTTTTTTTCCTTTAAGATTAAGTCTATCTCATTTCTAATCCTTTCACCAGAAAGATAAGGATACTCCTTTTTTAATGCCTTTTTTAAATAGATAAATGTAGACGACTCAATCCTGAAGTTAAACCTTTTCTCAAATCTTACTGCCCTAAAGATACGGGTAGGGTCATCTTCAAAACTTTTGTTATGTAAGACCCTTATTATTCCCTTTTTTATATCCTCTATTCCATTGAATAAATCAATGAGTTTCCCTTTTTCTTTTTTAGGTGTGAGTTTTATTGCTAATGTATTTATTGTAAAGTCTCGTCTGTATAAGTCATCAAATATACTCCCTTTTTTAACTATTGGTAGTTTTCCTCCAGAAGGGTATGTCTCCTTTCTTGTTGTTGCAATGTCAAGTCTTTCTTCTGATGGACTAATATATGTTGCTGTTAGGAATTGAGGGTATGTTATTACTTTACCCTTTAGGCTCTTTTCTAAAATCCCTGCAAACTTTATTCCATCACCTTCAACAGTAATATCTAAATCAGCCTTTTTTAAAAAAGATTTTTGTAAAAAGAGGTCTCTTACAAATCCACCAACTAAATAGATATTAAACTTATTTTCCTCTGCAACAGAAATAATTTTTTCTAATAAAGAGAACATAGGGGTCAGCCCTTGACACGGGACAAAATATACTCAATCTCTTTTTTTAATTGTTCATTCTTTTTAATTTCATGTTCTAATCTGTTTTTGACTTTGCTTATACCAGAATAACTTATTTTAAATTCAGCTCCTATTTCTTTATTTTGCATTGGTGTGTATTTCTTTAATAGATATATAGACACTTTTCTTACACGGTTTAAGTAGCTTTTTGATTTTTTAATATGGGTCTCCTTTAGTTTATAATAAGATACTACCTCTTTTAGTATATCTTCTTTGCTTATATTTTGTTTTAATTCTTTTCTGTAGCTTATTTCTTCTTTTAATTCTTTATTTTTAATTTTTTCTAATGTTTCCTTTATAAATTTTGTGCTTCCAAGAATAAAACCACCGTAGGGTCTGTCTATCTTAATAGGAGTATTTATTCCATCTTTAACAAATTCTTCAAATCTTTTAGAATTATTGTTGAAATATTCCATAATATCTTTTTTGTCTACTAACCTATATTTGCTTTTTTTCGTATATTCTTGATAACTGCTATATTCATAGTTTTCAGGTGATGATACAATGTTTGCTCGTAGCGGGTTTAAATGAATATATCTACTTAATTCTAATAAGTAGGTATCCTTATCTACAAGAATACTTTTATACCTGCCTTGAAATAGATGTCCGCTCCTTTTATATCTATGATTGAACCATGTTGTATATCCAGAATTAATTGTGTGCATTATTCTAGAAAGGTTGGCATTTAGGGTTTCTATAATAAAATGGTAATGGTTAGGCATCAATACATAAACATATAACTTATAGTTAAATTTTTCTTTTGTTTCTTTTAATATTTTGAGTAATTTAATATAGTCCTTTTTATCCTTAAAGATTGCTTTTTTCTCATTACCCCTTGAGATTATATGATATAAGGCTTTTTTAAATTCTAATCGTAAAGTTCTTGCCATTTTTGTCCCGTGTCAAGGGCTGACCCCAAATATAGAACTATTGTTAGGAAAGTGATAATGAGGCCTATTTTAATGCTTAATGGTGAATAGACTAAGTATAAACTATGATTTCCTTTTCCTATAGGAAAACCCATAAATGTATAGTTTACTTTATGAATCTTTCTTTTTTTACCATCTATAAACAGATGCCAGCCTGGATAGAATGTGTCTGAGATAAAAAACCACATTTTTTCTTTAAGAGAGACTCTGAACTCCTTTGAATTCTCTTTATATACAATAGATAAAACTTTATTTTTTTTATTGCTATATATTAAGTGGGGATTACCTTCAGGTAGTTCTTCTGAGAAGATTCCATTTTTTTTAATCTTTTTAACAAAGCGAAATCTAGGAATATAAAGTTTATTTTCGTAAATCTTCATTTCTTTATCTTTCTCGGTATACAATAGTTTAAAGTATGTATGATTAATCTTCTTTCGTGTAAAAAGATATTTTACAGATGCCAATCCTAAGATTTTTGCTCTATCAGTATAGTTTTTTTGTTCAAATAAATAATATAAGACTTCATAAAATGAGCGAATAAGTATATCTTGGCTTCCCCATGCATTAAAGAAATGATAAATTACTCCCCTTTCTACCCTTAAGTCATCAAGAGCATTTCTCCATCCATAATATGTTCTTTTAGTTAATTCGGGATGGTAAAATGTATATGGTGAAAGCATAAACCTGGCAAAAGGAAACTCTTTTTTTCTTTCTTTCAGGAAGGCTATTTTTCCGCCATACACATTAAAGACCGATTGATGTAGCGTGGGTTGTACTTCTTTGCCAATTGTAATAAAATCAAATAATACTACTAAACATAACACATATTGTAAAATGTAACTCTTCCGTGTTTTAAAGAATAGATTAAACCCAGAACCAGCTCCTATAGCAATAATAAATACTACTAAAATAAGAATGGCTGAAGGATATCTAAATGCTTTCATAATAAAGATTGTTTTATAAAGTAAGACGTATATTGGAGTGAAATTACCCATTGCTAAAATAAGAACGGTAATAAGACTGAATAATATAAATCTACTCCAACTCTTTTTTCTCTTTTCTTTTAAAACCCAGTATATAAAAAAGAATAAAGAGAGTATCCCTACATAACAGGCACTCTGCCAAAAATATGTAGGTCCTGTAAATTTTTCTCCAAAAGGCCTTC
>CAYYAU010000192.1:0-3153 GCA_964469765.1 uncultured Clostridia bacterium
TCCTGAAAGAATAATAGGTTTAAGTACCCCTATTTTTGCAAGCTCTAAGTTTGCATTAAGATAATTTCTTTCATGTCTTGTTACAGGAAAACCAAACTCACTTCTAAATATTCCCATCTCATTCAAATAAAGGTTAATAAGGGTTTTCTGTAATTTGGCTAAACCTAATCGTGAAGTCTGAACTCCATCCCTATTTGTTACATCAACAATGTAAATCTTTGGCATCTTTTCCTCCTCATAACGTAATCCATTATTTGTTTACTTGTTTATTTATGTATTAACGTTTCTTATTTTACTTTTCAAGATAAGTGGATTTTCTTTCTTAATTTAATTTTGATGTTTTTTTTATTTCTTTGCTAATTTCTTCTTAAACTCCTCTAGTTTTTTTTCTATATCTTTATATTTTAACGCAAGTATCTGGGATGCATAGATTGCTGCATTCTTTGCACCTGAAGTACCAATTGCCATTGTCCCTACAGGCACACCTGATGGCATCTGCACTATAGAAAGTAAAGCATCAAAACCACTAAGTGTTGATGTATATACAGGAACACCTATAACAGGTAGAGTTGTTAAGGATGCAATAACCCCTGGAAGATGAGCAGCGCCACCTGCAACTGCAATAATAACTTCAATACCTCTTTTTTTAACTGTTTTTACGTATCTATGGAGTTTTAAAGGAGTCCTGTGAGCTGATAAAACTTTTGTTTCATACTTTATTCCTAATAAATCTAACATCTCTATACATTCTTTTACGATAGGCATATCAGACTTGCTTCCCATTATAATTGTTATAAATGGTTTATTCCCCACTTTTTCCCTCCTGTTTATCCAAAAATCCAGCTTACACCAAAATATTCATTTATTCCGAGAGATTGTGTTATTGTTTCATTTTAATCTTTTCTTAAGCAAACCTATAATCTCTTCCATTTTCATTTTTCTTGAACCCTTTACTAAAATTGTATCCTGAGGAGATAAAATATTATAAAGAGACGCCACTAACTCCTCTTTATCAATAAACTCAAATATATTCTGTTTATTCATTCCCGCCTTTCTTGCACCTTCTGCAATAAATTTAGATAACTTACCAAATGTAAAAAGATAATCTATCTTGTTTTGATAACAAAACTTTCCAATATCATAATGCAATAATTCTTCCTTATCACCCAACTCTAACATATCACCAAGAACCGCTATTTTCTTTCCGGATGAGTTAAATCTATTTAAAGAATTTAAAGCACATTTTACCGAATCTGGGTTTGCATTATAAACATCATTAATTATATTTATACCATTAATATAAGTCAACTCCATTCTCATTGGTGGAAATGAAAAACTATTAAGCATTTCACTCATTTCTTCAAGACCAAATCTATAAAAATAACCAACCACAAATGCAGCGAGCACATTGTAAATATTGTAGAAAAATACCGTTTCTAATTTTACAGGAAACCCCTTTATAGAAAATTCAATATGTTTCTTTTTTATTTTAATTTTCTCTGCAAAAAAATCTGCCTTGTTTTCTATTCCAAAGGTAATTATATTTCTTTGTGTTTTTCTTATTCTTCCAGTATAGTCATCATCTGCATTTAACACCACAAAACCATCTTGAGGAACTGAATCAATAAGTTCCTTTTTCTCTTTAAACACTCCATATCTTGTTCTTAAGGTTTCAAGATGAGTGCTACCGATATTTGTTATAACCCCTATCGATGGATTAGAAATTTCACACAGTCGTCTAATTCCTCCAAAAATATTTGTTTCCATTTCAAGAATAAGTTTTTGTGTTTTTTTATTAATCTCAAATATGCTCAGTGGCACTCCAATGAAATTATTATAACTTTTTATAGATTTAACAGTATTGAATTTAAAAGACAAAATATGAGAAATTAACTCCTTTGTTGTAGTCTTACCATTTGAACCCGTAACTGCGACTGTTTCTAAACTAAACATTGCTCTGTAACTTTGTGCAATATCACCTAATGCTTCAATTGTATCTTTAACCACTAAAATAGGAATGGTAATATTTTTTATATAACTTTGATTAGAAACAACTATTGCTGAAGCACCTCTTTCTACTGCATCCAAAACAAACCTATGCCCATCTATATGTTCTCCTTTAACTGCAATAAAAAGAAAGTCTTTTTTTAAAGTCCGTGAATCTACAGATACCCCTTTAACAACAACATCTCTAAAATTCTTTCTTGAGATATATTTCAGTGAGGTGGTAATCTCTGATAAATGTAATGGCTCCATTTTTGTATATTGTATTTAGTTTTTGGTTTTTGGTTTTTGATTTTTGATTTTTGGTCTTTCACTTTGTATCAACATACACTGGAAAATCTTCTACATCTAATCTGTAAATCCCTTCGGGCCCTAAATCTGAATATGCAATCAGTTTTGAGTCTCTTACTTTCTCAGAAAGTAATGCTCCACATCCACCCAAAGTGACAAAGTAAACAGCCTTAAACTTTTTTATTAATTCTTCAATTTCTTTACTTCTTTTTCCTTTCCCAATAAATCCTTTAACTCCTTTCTCTAATAGATAAGAGGTAAACCTATCCATTCTATAGCTTGTAGTTGGTCCACACGAACCAATAGGAAACGGTGGTCTTGCAGGTGCAGGTCCGGTATAATATACAACAGCGCCTTTTAAATCAAACGGCGATTTTTTCCTTTTCTTTAAATCCTCAATAAGACGCATATGTCCTTGATCCCTTAACGTATAAATTCTTCCATTTAATAGAACTTTCTGATTCATTTTTAATTTTTTGATATTTTCTAACTTTAATGGGGTAATAAGCCTTATCATCTTCATAATTCTATTGTGATTCTCCTTGCACTATGACATTGTAAATTAACCGCTAAAGGCAAACTTGCTATATGACATGGGTAACTATTTATATGGACACAAAGAGCGGTTATATGACCACCTAAACCAAGTGGACCTATTCCTAACCTGTTAATTCTTTTTAAAAGTCTTTGTTCCATATTTTTATAAAATATATTTTTATGTATTCTTCCAATTGGTTCCAATATTGATTTCTTAGCTAATAAGGAGACTTTAGAAAAACTCCCTCCTATTCCAATTCCAACTATTAAAGGCGGACAAGCATTTGCTCCATACTCTTTTATCCAATTAACAATAAAATC
>CAYYAU010000193.1:0-3129 GCA_964469765.1 uncultured Clostridia bacterium
AATTTTAGATGTGATAAATCAGTTTGGTGGAAAAGACCTTGTTCTTCTAAGGACTCATCCCTTTAGACTTAAAAGAAAAAGTAAAAAATAAAAAGACTTCCTGAGGTGAACAATGGAGATAAGAAGAGATGTTGATTTAATTCCTATTATTAATTTGGCATTAATTATAGTTTTGATACTTCTGGTTATTTCTCCTTATCTTTCTCAGTCACCTATTAAGATAAATCTACCAAAGGCAAGGTCTACAACATTAAAACAACAAAGAAGGATTATCATAGGTATTTCCCGAACTGGAAAGATATTTATTGATGAAAAAGTTATTGATAAAAGATTGATTAAAAACCAGTTAGAAAGCCGTCTTAAGATTGACCCTTTTAGTGTTATTGTGGTAAAAAGCGATAAGGATATTTATTATAAAGAATTAGAACAGATACTTGATATTATTAGACAATGTAAGGTAAAAAATATTGCTATTGCTACTGAAATAAAATGAACAGAGACACACTATACTCATTTTTATATTCATTCTTTGTGCATATAGGAATTTTTATTTTTATATTAACAGTTTTTCCTAAGTATTATTCATCTAAAAGTAAGGGTTTAAGAATTATAAATATAACCTATTCACCAGAGGTTAAAGAAAAGATAATTCCAAAACCTGTTACAGAAAAAAAGACAGAAAAAGAGGCAATAGAAGAAATAATAAAAAGTGATAAGATATTTTCATCACTTAATTTTGAAGTAAACAAGGAGTTATTTAGCAAGAAAATAACTTCTATACCTAAAGAGATAAAGAATACAAACGAGAACAATAAAATTAAAAAAGGAGGATTCCTTACTCAAGAAAAACAAGGTTTTTTTTATCAACAAGGGTTTGAAACCGATTACTTCGCTTCAGCAAAGAGTGAACTTTTTCTTTTACCTAAAGGGACGAAAGGCACAATTGATGAAGAGAAATCTACCAAATATCCTCAGTATGATAAACTAAATGTTGAATTAGTTATGGAGTTTGTTCCAATTGTTGTGTCTGAAGAAAAGAGAGATTATTCAATAGGAAATATTTCTTATAGAAAATTAGTGTCTAATGTTAAAGGAGCAATTAAACAAAGGAAGTTAATATATGCTCCCTATCCAAAGTATCCTCAGTGGGCAAAGCAACAGGGCATAGAAGGCTCTGTAAGTGTAAGGTTTGCAGTGTTACCTTCGGGGAAGATAAAGAAACCATTAATTGTTACTAAAACATCGGGTTACCCGGACCTTGATAAAGAGGTGGTTAAAATATTAGAGAAATGGGTGTTTGAACCACTTTCTGCAAGACATAAATGGAAAGAAGAAATAGGGGAAATAACATTTGTGTTTTCATTGACATCAAAGAAAGCAGAATGATTTACAGTGATAAAAAGGAGAAAAAAATGAGAAATAGATATTTAATAATAATTTTGTTGATGGCAGTTATTCTACGGAACGGATATTGTAAAGAAAAATTTATTAGAGAAAAACATAGTCCTTCTTTTAAGATTATTATTAAAGAAGAGCCTGAAGATAAGATATTGACTGAAGAGATGGATTTTTCTTCTAAAGAGGGACTGGATTATTTAACAGAAGATACAGATAATGTTTTTGAGCCTAAGATGGATTTTAGTATTCTTTATAAAAGATATTTAAATAAAAAAAGAAACTCTCATATTAATTTCCCATCATTGAAGAATCTAAAGGATATTTCTTTACTATCACAAACAGATAATTTTCTTTTAGTTCATTATACCTTTAAAGGAGAGAATCTTCTTACAGGGTTTAGTGCCAAAAGTGTAAATGAACCAGATGAAATAGCAAGGATTTATTTTTCTCCTGTTGTTAAGAAGATAAAGAGCTGGCAATTAAAGATTGTAGATTCTAATGGAAAAGATATTATAAGTTTTCAGGGAAAGAAAAGATTACCGGAATATGTTTCTTTAGATTCAAAGGAAAAATCTAAATTTGAAGAAAAAAAGATTTACTCACCAGTACTTTTCATTACCGATAAAAAGAATAAAATTCACACATTTCCTGGAAAGCCATTCTCATTTGAAAAGATGTAAAGAATCCACAGAATATTGATTAACATTCAACCAATAAAATTCACCTTGATTTTTTTTATACAATTGTGTTAATATTAGTTTAGAATTTATATGTAGAAGTATAAATGTTAGTTAAAAGGAAATTATTATTCTAAACGATATAGTAAATTTTTTTAAGAGTAGAAGGTATTACTTTTTTAATAATTTAGTTATTGAAAAAAGGAAAATAATACTTACTGGATACCTGTTGTTCTTTTTCCTTTTTTGAAGATGTAAAACCGTATTTCCGATACCGGAGCGGAAGCAGGTAAATGAAAAAGTTTATTGACCCTGTTTTACTGGCTAAGATTTCTAATATGAGATTGAGAGCAAGATATATTGTTGAAGGCGCTTTATCAGGCCTTCATAGAAGTCCTTTTAAAGGGTTCAGTCTAGAGTTTTCACAGCATAGAAGTTATACACATGGTGATGATTTAAGACATCTTGATTGGAAAATTTATGGGAAAAAGGATAGATACTTTATTAAGGAATATCAGGAAGAAACTAACCTGAAGGCATATATTCTTCTTGATTGTAGTAAGTCAATGGAGTTTGGTTCATATAGGTTAACTAAACTTGATTATGCTTCATACCTAGCTGCAAGTTTATCATATCTTATGGTAAAACAGCAAGATGCGGTTGGAATTGTTACATTTGATAATAAAATAAATTCTTTTCTTCCTGCAAGGCAAACAAATGAGCATCTTGGAAATATTCTGGATATGTTAGAAAATATAACTATTGGAAAAACCACAGAAATTCATACCTGCTTAAAAAAAGTTGGCCAAAGGATTAAAAAGAGAAGCCTTATTATTCTTATTTCTGACTTGATGGATGATGAAGAAAAGGTTTTAGAAGCAGTTAAGTTTTTTAAATATAAGAGAAATGAGGTTATTGTGTTTCATATCCTTGATAATGAGGAGTTCTATCCTTCTTTTTCTGGTCGTGTGTTATTTAAAGATTTAGAAACTGAAGAGGAGATTGTAACATATCCAGAAGTGATAGAGAGAAAGTATAGAGAGGTCTTTAAGAG
>CAYYAU010000194.1:0-3113 GCA_964469765.1 uncultured Clostridia bacterium
TCAAACTGTATGGATTTTTTAACGGAAAAATCTAAAAACTTTAGCGTTATCAGAAAAATCAAAACTCGCCCCGAAATAAATTTGGGGCTCAAACATTGATTTTTCTTGGAAGAGAAGATGATAGTTTTTATCTTTTTCCTAAAATCCATAAATGTTTTCAAAAAAATTCATTCTTCTCTGATGAGGAAAAAAGAAAAATATGAGTAAAAGAGAAAATAAAGGATGAAAGAGAGAATTATTCTACTGATTTTTTTGGTTGTTATTCACAATTCTTTAATAGCTAAGAAAATTTCAGAGCCTACGTATATTACAAGTAAACGTATGGAAATAATTAAACAAGGAGAAATCACCTCATTTATTGGTGACGTTGTTTTAACCCAAGGGAAAAGCACAATTAAGTCAGATATTATGAAGAATTATGAAAAGGATGGGTATGTGATAGGGAAAGGTAATATTTCTATAGTTGATAAGTCTCAACCAGATATGACAATAAAAGGGTATGGACAAAGAATATTCTATAATAAAAACACTAAATATGGTATTCTTTCGGGTAAACCTAAGGTTGTAAGAATAAATAATAAAGACCCCAATGATAACATTACAATAACTGGAGAAAGAATAAAAACATATCTTAAAGAGAATAAAGTTCTTGTTGAGAAAAATGCTTATGTGAAGCACTCTCAGATAGAAGCGACTGCAGGGTTAATTGATTATGATTTTGTAAATAAGAAGATATATTTAGAAGAAAGCCCTTTTGTTAATCAGAATACCGACGATGTTAATGGACAATACTGGGCAGATAAGATTGAAGTGGATGTTGAGAAGGAAAAGATATTTTTAAAAGGAAATGTAAAAGCTACTATATACTCACAGAAATACTTTAATTTTGAAAAGGACCTAAATTATAAATGAGATTAAAAGCGGCATCTCTTACAAAGATATATTCTAAAAGAAAAGTTGTAGATAATGTAGATATAGAAGTAAAACCATCTGAGGTTGTTGGTTTGCTTGGCCCTAATGGTGCAGGAAAAACTACCACCTTTTCAATGATTGTAGGGACATTAATGCCTGATGGAGGTAAAATATTCTTTGATACTAAAGACATAACATATCTTCCTATGTACAAAAGAGCACGATTAGGAATAGCATATTTATCTCAGGAACCATCAATTTTCAGGAATTTAACAGTAGAACAAAATCTCTGGGCAATACTTGAAACATTAAATATCTCTCAAGAAGATAAAAAAAGAAGATTAGAACAACTTTTAGCTGAGTTGGGAATAAGCCATCTTTCAAAACAGAAGGCTTATCTTTTATCTGGGGGAGAAAAAAGAAGAACAGAAATTGCCAGGTCTTTAGTTACAACTCCTAAGTTTATTTTATTAGATGAACCGTTTGTTGGAATAGACCCAATAACCACTGCGGAAATACAGTATATAATTCAAAGGCTAAAAGAAAAAAATATGGGGGTTTTAATTACTGACCATAATGTAAGAGAAACATTGGAAGTAATTGATAGGGCTTATATAATCTATGAGGGAAAAATTTTACTTTCAGGAACAGCTCAGGACCTTTTATCTTCACCTGAAGCTAGAAGAGTATATTTAGGAAAGAAGTTTCAGATGTAAAGATTAGATGTAACGCAGTTTAAAAATAAATAAGTGCAATTGGTATAGAAAATTGGGTTGACAGAAGCAGTTAATTTTGTTATTTTATACATACTTTATTCTTAAGTTGATATATTAGGAGAAATATGTTAGAAAAGATAAAGAAGTTTTTAAATGAAACAAAGAATGAATTGAAAAAGGTTACATGGCCAGGGAAAAAGGAGGTTTGGGCATCAACACTTGTATCAATCATTTTGATTCTGATTGTAGCATTTTTTATTGGAATTGTAGATTTTATTTTATCAAGGATTTTAGGGATTTTAATTAAATAATATATAATTCTATTGAGAGGGTTTTAAAATGACAGAGAAGAAGTGGTATGTAGTGCATGCTTTAACAGGACATGAAGAAAAAGTAAAGTCTACTTTGGAAAGGTTGATTAATGCTGAGGGGCTTGAAGATAAGTTTGGAGAAATTTTAATTCCAAAAGAAGAAGTAATACAAATAAGAAAAAATAAAAAGAAAACTACAGAACGAAAATACTTTCCTGGATATGTTTTTGTTGAGATGGTGATAGATAATACAACCTACTGGACAGTAAGAAATATTCCCGGAGTAAGTGGATTCTTAGGAGATGTAAATCCTATTCCTTTAAAGGATGAAGAGGTTCAGCAGATTAAAACCCTTATGGTGAGAGAGCCTTCTGCAAAACCAAGACCTGCTATTACTTATCAGAAGGATGAGACCGTTAGAATTATTGAAGGGCCGTTTGAAAATTTCATAGGAGTAGTAAATGGCGTTGATGAAGAGAAAAGCAAATTAAAGGTTATGGTTACGATATTTGGAAGAGCAACACCTGTAGAGGTAGATTTTTTGCAAGTAGAGAAGATATAATCAGATGAGAAAGGACCAAATACGAAATCCAAAATCCCAAATCCAAACTACACGGAATAAAGTCATCAAAACGTCAATCATAGAACACAACACCTCAACGCATTAACAGTATGGCACCACGGGTTATAATCAGTGAGCGGTAATTAAAAAATAGAAGATAAAAAACAGCACAAAGGTTAAAATAAGGAGAGGCAATGGCTAAAAAAAAGATAAAAACTATAATAAAGTTACAAATCCCAGCAGGTAATGCAAATCCAGCTCCTCCTGTTGGTCCTGCGTTAGGACAGCATGGGGTTAATATTATGCAGTTTTGTAAAGAGTTTAATAGTAAAACAGCTAATGAAGAAAGCGGTATGCTTATTCCTGTTGTAATTACTGTATATGAAGATAGAAGTTTTTCTTTTGTTACAAAAGTGTCTCCAGTTTCTTCTTTATTGAAGAAGGCTGCTGGATTAGCAAAGGCATCAGGAGTACCAAATAAAGAGAAGGTCGGAAAGGTCACAAAACAACAGGTTAAGGAGATTGCTATGAAGAAGATGCCTGATTTGAATACAAATGATGTTGAAAAGGCAATAAGGATTGTTGAAGGAACAGCAAGAAGTATGGGGATAG
>CAYYAU010000195.1:0-3112 GCA_964469765.1 uncultured Clostridia bacterium
AGTCCAAAAGTAATTTCTGTACAGGAAGTCACTCCAATGGGTCCTAGTGACTATTACGCTTATAAGGATTATTATGAAACTCAATATAAATTAATAACTAGTCATTCTATTTTGAAAAAGGTAGTGGATTCTTTAGGTATGGAACTAAATAACCCTTCTCAAATCGTAGATCCTGTGAAAAGTCTAAAAAAAACTGTAAAAGTAGAACCTGTAAGAAATAGCCAATTAGTTAAAATAAGTGCTGAAAATCCTGACCCTATAATGGCAGCAAGAATTGCTAATACGATTGCTAAAGAATATGTGCAACAGAATTTGCAAAGGAATATTAATGCAGCTAACGAAGCTGCTCAATGGCTTACAGCAAGGATAAATGAACAAAGAGAAAAATTAAGAAAATCTGAATTAGCGTTACAGCAATATAGAAAGGAACATAGTATAAGTATTCTTCCTCAAATGACAGGAAAAGAAGCTGTTGAAAATATAAAAGCAGAATATGCTAAACTCCAGGCTTTATTTGAAAATTACTCTAAAAGGTATACCAATAAACATCCCAAAATGGTTGAACTTAAAGCTCAAATAAAATCTCTAAAGAATAAAATTCAAGGTTTAGAGGATACTAAAATAGGAGATAAAACAATGGAATATAGAGTCTTAGAAAGAGAGGTCCAGACTAATAAGCATATATTTGAAATTCTTTTAAATAGGTTAAAAGAAATAGACCTTTCATCCACATTAAATGTTAATAATATCAGTATTATAGATAATGCAGAGATTCCAACAAAACCGGTAAAACCGAATGTAAAATTGAATATTATTCTTGCTATGATAGTAGGGCTTATTATGGGGTGTGGATTAGGATTTTTTATTGATTATCTTGATACAACAATAAAGTCTCCTCAAGATGTCGTAGATATCCTTGGTTCTCCTTTTATCGGAGCTGTACCTGATATAAAAGAAAAAGATGAAAATAAAAAAGATAAAGTTACACATTTTCAGCCTAACTCATCTTTTTCTGAATCATATAAAGCACTCCGCACTGAGATTATTCATTTAATATCACAACACGACGGTATAAAAACAATTCTTGTAACAAGTGCTGAGCCTCAAGCAGGAAAAACAATGACTGTTACTAATTTAGGAATAACATTAGCGCAAAAAGGAAACAATGTTTTAATTGTAGATTGTGATTTAAGAAAGCCTCAAATACATAAGATATTTAATTTAGATAGAATAATGGGAATAACTGAATATATATACGGTAAAGCGAATATAGACTCAATCATTAAAGATACAGAAATTGCAAATCTAAAAGTTATTACCTGTGGTAAAATTCCACGCAATCCCGCTGAAGTTATTGCATCTTCAAAAATGGAAGAATTTATCAAGGATGTAAAAGAAAAGTTTGAATTTATACTTTTTGATTCTCCACCTATAGCGAGTGTTACTGATTCAATTATTTTGGCAGATAAACTTGATGCATCTGTTCAAGTAGTAAGATGTGGCAAGACTTTAGCACCTATTATTTTAAGAGCAAAGGAACAGTTGGTTTGTAGAAAAGCAAAGATGTTAGGGATTGTTCTTAATGATATAAAACCTCAATATAGTAATTATAATTACTACTATTATTACTATAACAAATATTATAAATATGGAGATGAAGAATCGTCCATACAAACATAGAAGGCAGTAATGCTTTTTTGCCATCAGAAAATAACAGAGTAGCTATGCCTGAAAAAATATTCTCAATATCAAAAGCAGCTAAATATTTAGGTGTATTTGTGTTAACAGTAAGAAACTGGGAGAAGAAAGGATTTATAAAATCCTTCCGCACACCAGGAGGACATAGACGATTTAGAAAAAGTGAACTTGACAAAATTGTAGGAATAGAGAGAGTGGAAGATATACTGAAAGAAAGCATTAAAAGATTAGAAGCAATCAGTTTTAAAAATGGAAGACAAGAAAAACTACATAAGATTATAAAAGAGTTAAAGAGTATATCAGAAGAAAGAGAAAATTAGGTGAATTGTGAATGGCTTCATATACACACGAATAATTGAGTTATGTTTGATATCCCTGATTATTTTTACACCCCTTGCTTATGGAACAGTTGAACCTTGGAGTATAGCTCTTTTTGAAATTACTTCTGGTTTAATAGCAATGTTGTGGATTTTCAAAATGCTAAAAAACCAAAAATTTACTTTTCTTCAGACTCCATTAAATTCTTTTATTATTTTATTCATTTTGTATGTTGCTTTACAGTATTTTCTGACTTCTGATTTCTGTCTTCTATCTTCTGTGTATAAACATGCTACTAAGACCGAACTCCTCAAAATCATAGCATACGTTTTAATCTTTTTTGTTACTCTAAACACCATAAAAACAAAAAAACAAATAAATAGAATTTTAGGTTTTATCATAGGTACAGGTTTTATAATGAGTGTATTTTATTTAACACGGTATCTTGGAGCAAAGGTTCCCCAGGGCATTATAAATAACGACCATTTTTCAGGATATTTAGGAATGGTTATCCCCCTTGCCCTGGGGATGCTTTTTACTATTAACCAGAAACCAGGCACCAAAAACCAAAATGAGCATGGGGTTTTGCTTTTTTTCTGCATAATAGTGATGGGTGCTACTCTGTTTTTTACTATGTCCCGAGGAGGAATGTTTAGTTTTATAGGTGCTCTTTTATTTATGTCAATTCTGCTATTAACAAGAAAGTCTTTTAAGAAGAAAGTATGTGTTTTATCAGCATTTGTTTCATTTATTGTTTTAAGTATTGTTTGGATTGGTGCTACTCCTGTTATAGAGAAAATCTTAAGTATAAAAGGAGAGATAACCTCCTTATACTTTGGTGGTAGATTTCCAATATGGCAGGGAACAATAAATATGATAAAGGATTTTCCAATATTTGGGACAGGTCTTGGAACATTTAACTACATATTTCCAAAATACCAACCAGCCAGCATTATGGCAAGACACTATACCTACTGCCACAGTGACTTCCTTGAACTTATCTCCGAATGTGGTATTCCATTTTTTATACTGGTTACTGGTTACTGGTTACTGGTTACTAAGTATTTATTCAAACTTTTTAAAAATCTTCATAATT
>CAYYAU010000196.1:0-3094 GCA_964469765.1 uncultured Clostridia bacterium
AAAAAAGAGAGTAATCAGTTATCAGTAATCAGTTTATAATCTACAAAAAACAGTGACAAGTATGGAAAATCCAAATGTCAAATTTAAAATGATAAATTTATATTTTGCAATTTTTCCTTACTACTTTTCTGATTTCTGACATCTGACTTCTGTTATTTGGATTCAGAAGATGAATAGAATTGATGCGGTTTTTAAGAAGTTAAGAAAACAAAAGAAAGTTGGGTTTATTCCTTTTATCACTATTGGGGACCCTTTATTTAGTATTACAGAAAATATAATATATGAATTAGAAAAGGTTGGTGCTGATATTATTGAATTAGGCATACCATTTTCAGACCCATTAGCAGATGGACCAACTATTCAATCTTCTTCTCAAAGAGCATTAAAGAATGAGTTTTCTTTATTAAGAATCTTTAATTTAATAAAAGAAATAAGAAAAAAAATAAACATCCCTTTAGTTTTTCTTTCCTATTTTAATCCAATATATAACTTTGGAGTAGAGGAGTTTATTACAATGAGCAGTAAAGTGGGTATTGATGGAATAATTGTTCCTGATTTGATTATAGAAGAGGCATCTGATTGGATAAGGTTATGTAAGAAGAATAGAGTTGCTTCAATATTGCTTGTTTCTCCTACAACACTATTGAAACGGGTAGAGATGATTTGTCAAAAAACAACAGGTTTTTTATATTACGTAACCCTTACAGGTGTAACTGGTGCAAGGAAATCCTTTCCTTATGGACTGGTTAAAAGATTAAAAAAACTAAGAAAAATATGTAAAAAACCGCTTGCTTGTGGATTTGGAATCTCTAATAGAAATCAAGTAAAACAAATAAGTAAATACACCGATGCAGTTATTGTAGGCAGTGCCTTAATTGATGTTCTTCAAAAAACCACAAATAAAAAAGAGATATTTAACAGCATTAAGCATTTTAAAAGTCAAGTATTATAAAAAATTATAAAAAATTTAAGAATTGAAAAATATAATAAAATTTGATAAGATATAATTATGATGAGATTACTTTCTTTCTTTTTTAGTTGTTCAATTTTATTTTTGTTTTTTTTGTGTAATTTACTTCATTCGCAACCTTGGGGAGTTTCTATTGAACAGAAAAGAGGTTTTGTTGGTTTTTCATTTGGTTATCACAGAGTAAATTTAAATGACTATAATGATAGTCTGCAATCCTTAGAAGATGTTTACTCTCCTAATTATGAAATAGGTAGATTTTCTCATAATATGTGGGATGGAGACTTTCATATAGGTTATGAAAGAAACAATTTTGCTGGAATATTAGCAATGGGTTTTTTTAGTAAATTAAGAGTGGATTCACTATGGAGTGATGGGTCAAAAGGAAGTAACTCAATCCTGTGTTCATATTTAGAAGGAACAGGAAAGTATAGTTTTAGAGTTAGCATTGCTCAAAAGTTAGTTCCTTTTGCAGGAGCAGGAATTGGATTATACTTTGTGGAGTGGAGTTTTTATGATGACCATATCCCAATGTTAGATATAAATACTGTTGAACCAATATATAATGGAGGTGGAACAACCTTTGGTTTTCATATTATATCAGGGATTGAGTATTTTATTTCACGGAAGTTTTCAATTTGTTTAACATTAAAATATATTTTTGCAAAAGTGGGACGTATATCTGTAGAAGCCATTGAAGGAGAAAGTATTCCTGTTTGTTTTGCAGGTGAGAAAACAACTATAGACTTAGGTGGATTTACTCCAAGGATTGAAATCAATATGAATTTGGAAAAAGAGGTAAAATATAGAAAATATAAACATAAAAGAAGATATAAATATAGAAGAAAGAAGAAAAAAGAAAAAAGATTAGAAGAGATAAAATTTGAGGAGATAGAGTAATTGAAAAAGGTATTTTTTATAATTTTATTAATATTTCTCTTTGCACATTATAGTAGAGCTGTTGAGATTCATACTTTAAAGGTATCACAGAGTGTTTTTTATCTACCATCTGACGCACCTAACTCAAGAGCGTGGTCTAAAGATGGTGATAAGATTGTGTTTAGCACCACATTAACACAAACTTATTATGAAGTTAAAATCAGCAGCCCTGATGGAACAGGTATTTCACAACTTACTTCTCAAAGAGGTATTATAACAGACCCTGTGTTCTCTTATAATTCAGACTATATTTATTACAGGGTGATTAGTAACATCTCTGGTATTGAAAAATCAAGTATATGGAAGATGAACAGGCAAGGTGGAGAAAAAAAGATGATTATTGAAATAGAGCCTGGAAAAGCAATAGTGAAGTTTGTCCTTTCTCCTGATGATAATAAGATTGCTTATTTATTACAGGATAATGTAACTTATTCTACTTCTCTTTGGGTGGTTAATAGTGACGGAACGAATAACAGAAAAATTATAAATGAAAATTTCAGTATTGATATAAGTAGTTCAACAACTGTTAATGTTGATTCTATTCGGGACTCTTTTGATTGGGCACCTGACAGTCAAAGAATTGTATATTCTGCAAGCTATGATTCTGGGGGGATTTTTATTACCAATATAGACAAAACTACAAATTACTTTCTTATTAATGGAAACAATCCTGATTGGGCACCAGTTGGCAGTAGAATATTATTTGATTATAGAGGGGTAATCTATTCAATAAATGCTGATGGTTCAACATTTATGGAGGTGTATAAACCCGCCAAGCCAGATGAAACACCTGTAGCATTACCTCGTTGGTCTCCTCATTCTAAGTATATTGCTTATCTGCAGTATGATAAATGTGGACTGCATTATATCTATGTGATGAATAGTGAAGGGAAAGAGAATGTTTTAGTAGAACAAGGATTTGGAGGATACCGTGTCAACTGGTCCCCTGATGAGTCTTGTCTTATTTATTCAAAGTATATGGAACTCTTTAAAGTGGATAGAGATGGAAATAATCATACAAAGATTTTATCAAATCCTCTTCCAGGAATTAATATATGGCCAATGTGGTCTAAAGATGGTTTAAAATTGGTCTTTTGGGGAGCAAGGTATGTAGCTGATGGAAAGATTTATGGAGTTAATAATGATGGCTCAGGCAAAACAGTTGTTGCTCAACCCTCTACATTGCTT
>CAYYAU010000197.1:0-3075 GCA_964469765.1 uncultured Clostridia bacterium
GCCTTTATTTTTTAGCTAAAATTTATAATGATTTTGAAAATTTATTTTCCGCTTGAAGAAAGAGAAAAAGAAAAGATACAACAAAAGGTATAAATTTATTTTAGTATTTTAAAGTTTTTTGAATGTTCCTTACAAAATTTATTCATCTTGAAGAAGTAGGATAAAAAAGAATAAAAAAGAATAAGGAAGTAGGAAAAGATGAAGTATTTAATAGAGGTAGGATATAAAAAAGGATTTAAAGATGCTAAGGCTCAATCTATAAAAAAGGATATTGAAGATCTAGGTATAAAGGGTATAGATAAAGTGCATTCATTTCAGTTATATCTTATTGAAGCAAACATTTCTTTAAAAGAGGTCTATTATTTAGGGAGACATTTATTGAGTGATAGTGTGGTTCAGCAAATAAGTATATCAAAAAATAAAAAGAAAAAAAGTTGTAAAGGATACCATATTGAAATATGGTACAAAAAAGGTGTAACAGATGTTGTTGCCGAAACAGTCAAAAAAGCGAGTAAAGATTTAAAAATTAAGGGAATACAGAATGTAAAAACAGGGTTTTCTTACACAATAGATGGTGATGTTTCTTACTCAGATATTGAGAGAATCTGTAAGAGGTTACTTGCTAATACCATTATTCAGGAGTATTATATAAATTGAAATGGTTAATACTATCCCTATCCTTAGTTCTAATGAAGAGCAACTATTAAGAATTAGTAAGGATAATCTTCTTTCTTTAAGTCTTGAAGAGATGAAAGCAATAAAAAAGTATTATGAGAAAGAAGGAAGAAATCCTACCGATGTTGAGATGGAGACAATTGCCCAGACCTGGTCAGAACATTGTAAACATAAAACATTAACAGGTATTATTGAATATTATGAAGATGGAAAGAAAGTAGTTATTGATAATCTATTAAAATCCACAATTATGAAAGCAACATACGAATTAGGTCTTCCATGGTGTGTGTCTGTATTTAAGGATAATGCTGGCATAATAAAATTTGATGAAAAGAATAACATTGCCTTTAAAGTAGAAACACACAACCATCCCTCTGCTTTAGAACCATACGGAGGTGCGAGTACGGGTATAGGAGGAGTTATAAGGGATATTCTTGGTGTTGGATTAGGTGCTAAACCAATTCTTAATACAGATGTGTTCTGTTTTGGTAATCCCAATTTTTCTTTTTCAAAACTACCAGAGGGCATTTTACATCCAAAAAGAATTATGAAAGGGGTTGTAAGTGGGGTAAGGGATTATGGAAATAGAATGGGAATTCCAACTGCAAATGGTGCAGTTATTTTTGATGATGGGTATCTCTGTAACCCGCTTGTCTACTGTGGAACAATTGGTATTATGCCAAAGGATAAATGTAATAAGGAAGTTAAAGGCGGGGATTTGATTTTAGCTATAGGAGGAAGAACAGGAAGGGATGGTATTCATGGTGCAACATTTTCTTCATTAGGTCTGGATAAGGATACAAAAGTAAGTGCTGTTCAGATTGGAAATCCTATAATGGAAAAAAAGTTTACTGATACTCTAATTCAAGCAAGGGATCAAGGTTTATATAGGGCTATTACTGATTGTGGTGCCGGTGGTTTTTCGTCTGCAATTGGTGAATTAGGAAAAGATTGTGGGGCAAGGGTGTTTTTAGAAAGAGTTCCATTGAAGTATGCTGGCCTTATGCCATGGGAGATATGGGTTTCTGAATCTCAGGAAAGGATGATTCTTGCTGTTCCACCGAAGAATTTAAACAGAATTATGAATGTGTTTAGTAATGAAGATGTTGAAGCCACAGTATTAGGAGAATTTAGCAGTGATAAAAAACTTGTTTTATTTTATAAAGGAAAAAAGGTTTGTGATTTAGATATGAATTTTCTTCATAATGGTATTCCACACATAAAACAAAAAGCTATATGGAAAAAACCAACTCAACCAAAAATACATTTTAAAAGTAATAATATACTTTCTGACTTGAAAAGAATCCTTTCTCATCCAACCATTTCAAGTAAAGAATGGATAATCAGACAGTATGACCATGAGGTTCAAGGATGTAGTATCATAAAACCTCTTATGGGAGTTAATAATGACGGTCCTTCGGATGGATGTGTAATTAAGCCATGTTTTGATTCATATAGAGGTATTGCTGTTGCAAATGGTATTAATCCTCAATATGGCAAGATTGACCCTTATTGGATGGCAGCCTCATCTATTGATGAGGCCTTAAGAAATATTGTTGCTATTGGTGGGAACCCTCAGAAGACATTTTTATTAGACAATTTTTGCTGGGGGGACCCTAAAAAACATCAACAGCTTGGAGGATTAGTTAGGGCTGCGTTGGCATGTTATGATTTTGCAAAAGGGTTTAAGACGCCATTTATTTCTGGGAAAGATAGTCTTAATAATGAGTATAAGATAAAAACAAAAAGCGGACATAAGAGTGTATCAATACCAGCCACTTTATTGATATCAGCTATATCAATTGTAGAGGATGTAAGAAATGTGGTTACACTTGATTTAAAGAGAAAGGATAACCTTATTTATATCGTAGGAGAAACAAAAGATGAGTTAGGTGGTTCGTATTTCTATCTTGTGAATAAGAAATTTGGAGGAGAGGTGCCAAAGGTTGACTCAAAGATTTCAAGAAGTACCATGATGTCTATTTACAAAGCTATTCAAAATGGTCTTATTGAGTCTATTCATGATTGTTCCGAGGGAGGTATTGCTGTTTGTATAACAGAGATGGCTTTTTCAGGAGAAATGGGAGTTGAAGTTGATATTGATAAGGTACCTCGTAAAGGAAGATTTAATAATCCACAGAATATCATTTTTTCTGAATCAAATAGTAGATTTATTATTGAGATAAAAAGAGAAAATAAAAATAAGTTTGAAAAGATTTTATCGGGTCTTTCGTTTGGAAAAGTTGGATTTGTAACAGATACAAAAAATTTGATAATAAAATATAAGGAAAAAACTATACTAAAAGAGAGTATACTTTCTTTAAAAGAAATTTGGCAAAAGACTTTAATGTCTCTGTAAACATATAAAGATGAAAAAAAATATAAAGAAGGTAAAGGTTT
>CAYYAU010000198.1:0-3065 GCA_964469765.1 uncultured Clostridia bacterium
AAAGTTAGAGGAATAATCATTACTAAATATCCTGCGAAGATGTTAGAATTAATAAATGTAGCAGTAATAGGTTGTGAATAAAAAATTTGAAAAAAAACATAAATACATAAGAAAAAAGATTCCCATATTAAGAAAATAATTAATTTTTTAAGTTGGCTTGAGTTTAATATAAATACTACAACAGAAAAAAAGAAAATATAATTAACAATGTTATAAAATTCATTTAAACTATTAAATCTATTTATCGCAAATAAGTATGAGAGAAAGGAAACAATGAATAATAATATTATCTCTTTTTTTAAAGGAAATGATAAAAGCAATGTTTTACAATAAATAAAAAGTTTTTTATAATTAGAAAATTTATTTAAGATAAAAAATATACTTAAAACCAAGATAATCAGAGAAAAAAGGCGAATTAATGTTAAAACCCAAAGGTCAACTGAAGCGTTTAAAAGAAATGAGAAAAGAATGGTAAAAAGGAAAAGATAGTATATGTTTTTTTTAAGCATTCCATTTTAGTCAGTAACAATTTTTGGAGTTAGGAATATTAAAAGCTCTGTTCTTGTTTTACTTTCTTCCTCTTTCTTAAAGAGATAACCAATAATGGGGATGCTTCCTAAAATTGGCACCTGATACACTGTTTTGTGTTTTTTCTCAGAGATGAGCCCTCCAATAACAACGGTTTGTCCATTCTTTACAGTTATTTTGGTGCTTGCACTTCTATCTGATGTTTGGGGTCCGATATCTAACATAGCCACCAGCTCTTTTAAGTTGACACTAATATCAAGTGTAATCTCTTCACTGCCAGGACTTACTGCTGGTGTAACATCTAACGTTGTTCCTATCTCTAATGTTTTCATTTCTGTTGTTGTGCCTGTTTCAGTAACAGTTTGTGTAGTATAAGGAATTGTATCTCCTACATGAATATGAGCAGATTTGTTGTTTTCAACTAAAATTGTTGGTCTAGAAAGTGTTCTTGATTTAGTCTTTTGAGCAATGGCAGATAAAATTACATTAAGGTCAGCTCCACTTAAAACCGTAGCAATATTTAGTTTACTAAGGCTTGCTAAAGAGTAAGGAGATGGTATTCCTAATGATTCTGTTGCCGATACTTTACTCTCTGAGACTTTTTCACTTGTTTCCGGAGTGTTGATTGTTTGTTGTTCTGTTCTAATTTTGATATTACTATCATTGGCTGTCTCAGCAGTAAAGTTTTTTGAAATACCCCATTCAATTCCTAAATCAGTTGTATTACCTACATTGACCTCAATGATTCTTGAGGTGATTTTTATTTGAGGAGCTTTTACATCTAACTCATTAATAAGTGTTTCTATCTTTTTCATTGCTTCTGGAGTTGAAGATACAATAATACTGTTGGTTACATCTGCTGATGCTATGATTGTATAACTTTTCTCTATGGATGTAAGAACAGACTCAATGGTTTTTTTGACATCCTCAGCTTTTCTGTTTTTTAAATTGAAAGTTCTTCTTATTGTTGGAAGTTTTGTTTTATCTAACACTTTGATAACATTTTCTGAGCTTTGTATTGCAACAAGCCCTTTCTGTTCTAGTACTATATTAAAAGCTTCATCAAAAGGAATATTATGTAAATGAATTGTAATAGTATCTACAATATCTTCATCTAAAATAATGTTCCTATCTATAAATTCTGAAAATGCTCTTATAACATCACTAAGACTTGTGCCTACGAAATCAAAATTAACCTTTTCTTTACTTAAAGAGGTAACTATCTCTCCAACCTTTATTGGCAATTTTTTTTCAGGCACTTCTACAGTAACCTTGGTTTTAGACTTCTTAATTCTTTCAAAAAGTTTCTTATGTTGTAAATCTTCTATATTTGAACTAATTCCTAAAACAGGCACAGTTTCTTTCTGTAAAACCAAAATTATTTTGTTATCTTTATGTGATATATTGTAACTTACCGGAGATTTCAAATCAATAACCACTCTACTTATTTTTATTGGTTTGTCTTTATATTGACCCGAACGAACTTTACTTATAAACGAGTTTGAAACAACAATTTCCTTTTCTTTGAAGTTGTATAATGCATTGTTCATTTCTAACACTAACCTATCAGGTTTAGAAATTTTAAAATAGTTATAAGTTACAGGACCTGTTAAATCTACCGCAATTTTTACTTTTTTTGAAGATAATTTAGTTACTTTGATATTTTCCAATTCATAATATTTAGCAGATTCTGTTGGGTTTGCAAAAGAAGTAAAGGAAAATTCTATAATAAAAATACAGCACAATAAAAGCTTCAGTATCTTCATTTATTTTCCTCCTTAATAATTTTAAACTCTTTAATTACATTGGTTTCTGTAATTAATATTACTTTTTTTCTTTCCACTATGCCAGCAATACCTTCAACCAATTTATTATAAATATCATACATTCTACCTTGCTTTATAAAAAAGGTTCTTTTTCCAGAAAGGTCTGTCATAATAGCATATTTCTTATTTTTAGAAAAGAATATTCCTTTTAACTGTAATGCATTTAAATCTATCTTAATCTTTCCTTTTAAAAACTCAGCTGAAGAACCTGCTTCACTTATCACTGAAATAAAGGGATCCCTATACTTGTTTCCTTTGTACTCATAGCTTTCACTCTCTATTTCTTCAGCGAAAAGTAATTGTGCATTGATAAGTATTAAGAAAAAAAGTAGCAGTTTTTTCACAAATTACTCCTTTAGAGTATAAACATCAATAAGAAAACTTGTAGAAACCGTACTTCCTTTACGAGTCGTAGAAGCATTTATACTCAAGTCTTCTTCATTTATTATCCTTTTGAGTTTCCCAATCTTGGATAAAAACAATGCTAAGTTATGGTAATTAGTAGTAAAATTAATTCTATATGCATATATATCATAATAAGGTTGAGTTTTTTTCCTTTGTGGTCTAAAGGTGGTAATATCTATCCCATACTCTTTCCCCACGGTTGTTATGGTTCTTATAATTTTAGGTAGCTCCCTTTCTAAAGGAAGTAAGGTCTCAATTTTCTTTAATTGCTGTTGCATTAATTGGAACTCTTCACGAAGCTCTTCT
>CAYYAU010000199.1:0-3063 GCA_964469765.1 uncultured Clostridia bacterium
CAAGAAGTTCTAAATCTTCCAATGAAGAGTCTACTTTTTCTGTGTTCATAAGGATAAACCGTGCTGCATTCCATATCTTATTTGTAAAGTTCCTTGCCATTACAAAGTCCTGCTCACTTATTTGGAGGTCTCTACCCATAACTCCATTTATACAGATTGCAAATCTTAAAGCATCTGTACTAAACTTCTTAACTATCTCTAATGGGTCAATAACATTTCCTAAGGACTTACTCATTTTTTTGCCTTTCATATCTCTTACAATACCGTGAATATAGACGGTTTCAAATGGAACCTTATTTCTAAATGTTAATCCCATCATCACCATTCTCGCAACCCATAAATACAGTATCTCGTGCCCAGTAACAAGAACCGAAGTCGGATAATAATAATTCAAATCATCATTTTCTTCGGGCCAACCTAAAACAGAAAAAGGCCATAGAGCTGATGAAAACCATGTATCAAGCACATCTTCTTCTTGAAACAAATCACTACCGCCACAATAAGGACACTTTAAAGGCTTTTCTACAGATACTGTGAGGGAACAACTTTTATTTTTACAATACCATATTGGAATTCTATGTCCCCACCATATCTGTCTACTAATACACCAATCATGAAGATTCTCTAACCAGTTAATATAGGATTTCTGCCAGTGTTCAGGGATAAAACGAAGTTTTCCATTCTTTGCTACTTCAATTGCTCTTTTTGCCATATCATTTGTTTTTAAAAACCACTGTTGTGAAACAAGAGACTCAATATCTGTATGACACCGATAACAGGTACTTACCGAGTGGTAATATGGTTCTACTTTTTCTAAAAGATGCTCAACCTTTAAATCATCTAAAATCTTACTACGAGCAATATATCTATCCAGACCTTTATACTTTCCTCCTTCCTCAGTAATAAAACCTTTTTCATCTATAACCTTTACAATAGGTAAGTTGTGCCTTTTACCAATCAGAAAATCATCTGGATCATGGGCGGGTGTAACCTTAACCGCACCTGTTCCAAACTCGGGGTCAACCACTTTATCGGCAATAATAGGAATCTCTCTTCCAACAAGAGGAAGAATTATCTTTTTACCAATCAAGGAAGTATATCTATTATCATCCGGATGAACTGCCACAGCTGTGTCTCCAAGCATCGTCTCTGGACGGGTAGTAGCTACTGTAATGTATCCGTTAGATTTTGGATTTTCTTTCAAGGGATATTTAATATACCATAAAGTTCCTTTTTTCTTTGTATACTCTAACTCAATATCAGAAAGAGCTGTTTTACATCTTGGACACCAATTAACAATATACTCTCCTTTATAAATTAACCCTTCCTTATATAATCTAACAAAGGCTGTAAAAACAGCCTTATTACACACATCATCCATTGTAAATCTTGTTCTTTGCCAATCACATAAACAACCCAATTTTCTCAATTGAAGAAGAATCCTATCACCTGTTTTTTTTCTCCATTGCCACATAATCTCTAAGAATTTCTTTCTACCATAATACTCTTTTGATTTATTTTCTTTTATTAACTCTCTTTCCACAACATTTTGGGTAGCAATTCCTCCGTGATCTGTTCCAGGAATCCATAAGGTATTGTATCCTTGCATCTTTTTTATCCGTATAATAACATCTTGCAATATATTATTCAACGCGTGACCCATATGCAATGAGCCTGTAATATTTGGAGGAGGAATCACTATTGTATAAGCAACATTTCCTTTCGTAGGTGTACTACTGCCAAGTTTTTGTTCAACCCAGAATGTAGCCCACTTTTCCTCAACACCTTTTGGATTATACTTAGAAGATAGTTCCATATTTTTAACTTATACCACATTTTTTTATTAAATTCAATAATAAAATATTTCTGTTGAATAATATCCAGAAATATGGTAATCTTAATATAAAAGGGAAAAAGGAAAATAACACATAATGATAAAGAATAAACTTAAATTAGACAGGTTTTATCGCAAGTTAATGAAGAAAGAAAGAATCCCTTATAGGAAAGCACTTTTAATATACGAATCCCTTCATAAAGAGGCTATCTCTTTAGGAATTATCAATTCCAAAAATATCCTTGAAGGGCTAGAGATCACTATTAAAATTGCTAAGACTATAAACAGTTTGACTTAAATGTTCGAAAAACTTATAAAAAAGATAGCTTTTTATTTAGATAAAGAAAAAATTCCTTATATGGTTATTGGTGGACAAGCTGTATTGTTATATGGGATTCCACGACTTACAAGGGATATTGATATAACTTTAGGGATAGATACAGATAAGTTTCTATTAATTAAAAAAGTATGTAAGAAATTAGGGCTTAAAATTCTTCCTAAAAAGCCTAAAGATTTTGTAAAAGACACTAAAGTATTACCTGCGGAAGAACCTATATTAAAAATACGCATAGACTTTATTTTCTCTTTTACACCTTATGAAAAGCAATCTATGAAGAATACAAGAAAGGTTTTAATTAATAATTATTCTGTGAAATTTGCTACTTGCGAGGATGTTATTATCCATAAAATGTTTGCTGGAAGGGCTGTTGACTTGGAAGATGTGAAAAATATACTTATCAAAAATAAAAAGAAAATTAATCTAAAATATATTAGGAAATGGCTTGTAGAATTTAGTGTAATCCCTGAACAAAAACATATATTGAATAAGTTCAATAAACTCTTGAAACAAATTTAAATATTGTTCTTTAAGAGCTTTTAACACTTTGAGTCTCTGAATGTCTTTAATGGTAACTAAGAGTTTTTGTTGTTTCATTTATGGGCATCTCCTTTCTAACTTAATTTTACCTAAAAAGTGACCAGAAGAAAATTAGAAATTTAACATTTCAAAATAGTAATAACCTTTAACATTTTAAAATTGTAACATTATCAATAATAAAATACTTGACAAATATTTATAAGGTATGATATATTTATTCTATATTAAATTATGTAATAATAAACTATTCTAAAATAAACAATTATGAAAAAAGTCATAAGAAAATGGGCTAAAAAGACATTTACAATAATTCTTATTCCTCATAATATCTCTAGGCCTATTAGGATTACTC
>CAYYAU010000200.1:0-3042 GCA_964469765.1 uncultured Clostridia bacterium
TTCATGGGTTGTTACGGAATTCTCAAGATGTAGTTGTGTAGAGGAAAAAATGGAAGTAAAAGTTTATTCAACAGCCTTATGTCCTTACTGTAAGATGGCTAAGGAGTATCTTTCTTCTCGTGGGATTTCCTATCAGGAGATTGATGTTTCTTCTGATAGAGCTGGTGCAGAAGAGATGATAAGACTTTCTGGACAGATGGGGGTTCCTGTAATTGTTATTGATAATAATGTGGTTATTGGGTTTGATAAGCATAGAATAGATAGCCTTATTGGTGAATCATTGTAAAGATATTTAATTAGGTTAATGGATAATTTGATACCAAAAGAAATATTAAAAAGAATTCTATTTTTTTTAATCGTAATTCTAATTCTTTACGAAACCACATTTTCTAATTCTAATGGTCTTATTCTTGAAAAACCTAGAATAAAACTAAATGTAGATTTAATAGATGCATTTAAAAAAAGAAAATCAACGAGAAGATTTTCAAAGAAAAAGGTTAGTCTTAAAGATTTATCAACAATATTATGGTCAGCAAATGGAGTAAATAGGGAAAATGGTAAAAGAACAGCACCGACACCGCATGGAAAATACTTTATAAATATTTATGTTGTTTTAGAAAAAGGAGTGTATTTATATAACGCTACTAAACATATATTGGAATTTGTATCAGCTAAAAATGTAAAAGAAAAAATTGGGTATCAAAAGTTTATTGAACCTGTTTATTGTGTTTTGGTGTTTACAGCAGATTTGACTAAATATCCTTACACTTTTAAAAAAGAAACGATAATTCCAACGGCACATGCAACAGCTGGATGTATTGCGGAGAATGTTTATTTAATTACAAATGCTTTAGGATTAGGAACATGTCTTGTAGGTTTTATTAATAAAAAAGAAATAAGAAAAGGGCTAAATTTAAAAAGAGAAGAGATACCTTTATACATAATGCCAATAGGGATTCCTCATAACTAATTTTAGATTTTCGGTAATGTAAAATCAAAACCCTTGCAAGAAAGTTATTTTTTTTATAATATATAGTTATTACGCAACACAAAATATATGGAGGTAGATAGGAGGTAAATAATTATGCAAAAAGTGAAAAGAGATATCTTGAAGATTGTCCAGGATAAAAAGATTAAGACAATCCAGCTCTGGTTTGTGGATATCTTAGGGATATTAAAATGTGTCTCAATCACTCCTAAAGAGTTGAAGTCTGCTTTAATTTACGGTAAAGGTTTTGATGGTTCTTCAATAACTGGCTTTGCAGAGGCAGAAGAGTCAGATATTGTTGCTATGCCCGATACTTCTACCTTCCAGATTCTTCCCTGGATAAAGGAAGAAAGACCTGTTGCCAGGATGTTCTGTGATATCTTAAATCCGGATAAGACCCCTTACCCTGGAGACCCTCGTTATGCTCTTAAACGCAATCTAAAACAGACAAAAGATAAAGGTTTTACTTTCTATATTGGGCCTGAGATAGAATATTTCTACTTTAAGAATAATCAAGTTCCTGAACCCCTTGATGAAGGGACATATTTTGAACTCATTCCCAATGACTTAGCTAATAATCTACGCAATAAAACCGTTCAAGCCCTTGAAGAGATGAATATCTCTATAGAGGCAAGCCATCATGAAGTAGCTCCCAGCCAACACGAAATAGATCCCGCTTATTCTGATGCTCTATCTATGGCCGATAATGTCATTACTATTCGTTACTGTATTAAAGAAATTGCCCAACAGCACGGGGTCTATGCTACTTTTATGCCTAAACCTTTATTTGGTGAAAATGGAAGTGGTATGCACACTCATCAATCGCTATTTAAAAAAGGAAGAAATGCTTTTTTTGATTCTAAAGATAAATATCATCTTTCAGCAGTTGCCAAGCAATTTATAGCAGGACAATTAAAGCATATAAAGGAGATTTCCCTTGTGCTTTCCCAGTGGGTAAATTCCTACAAGAGGCTTGTCCCCGGATATGAGGCGCCGGTTTATATTTCCTGGGCACAGAGAAATAGAACCGCTCTTATAAGGGTTCCCCGGTATCGTCCGGGAAACGAGGATGCAACCCGAATAGAACTGCGCTGTCCAGACCCAGCCTGCAATCCTTACCTTGCATTCTCAGTAATGCTAGCCGCAGGCTTGAAAGGTATTGAGAAAAAATATACCCTGCCTCCCTCAGTTGAGCCGAATATCTATAAAATGGAAGTGTCTGAAAGAGAGAAGAGAAATTTATCTCATCTTCCGGTAAATCTTTTTGAGGCTATTTGTGAGGCAGAAAGGAGCCAGTTACTTAAAGAAACTTTGGGAGAGCATATTTTCTTAAGATTTATTCTCAACAAAAAAAGAGAGTGGGAAGAAAATAGGATTCAGATTACCTCTCATGAATTAAAAAAGTATCTTCCCCTTCTTTGAAGTAGAAAACAGAACAAAATCAGGTTCTTTTTCGCAACAAAACGAAAAAAATAAAAGATGTGGATTGAGGTGAATTTACAAAGATAAATGTAAATTACACCACTTACCAAGATAGACCTTTTAACCATTGATGGCGGTGGTGGTGGCACAGGTATGAGCCCCTGGCGGATGATGGAAGAGTGAGGTATTCCTACCTTCTATTTAGAAGCTTTAACTTATGACTTTTGTAAAAAACTTTCTAAAAAAGATTTGGATGTTGCTGAAACTTTTGGGTTAATTATTGGAGGTAAAAGAAATGGCAAAACTTAATCCGTTTGAGATTGCACAAAGGCAGTTGGATGAATGTGCAAAGATTATAAAGTTAGATTCTGAGGTACATTCAATCCTTCGCCTTCCAATGCGGGAACTTCACGTATCGTTACCAGTCCGTATGGACGACGGCACAATCCGTGTATTTCAAGGGTTCAGGGTGCAGTATAATGATGCAATTGGTCCCACAAAAGGAGGAATTCGGTACCACCCTGAAGAAACAATTGATACTGTCCGGGCACTTGCAGCATGGATGACATGGAAATGCAGTCTATTGGATTTACCTCTTGGTGGAGCGAAAGGTGGAGTTATCTGTAACCCTA
>CAYYAU010000201.1:0-3041 GCA_964469765.1 uncultured Clostridia bacterium
AAAAAATAATGGATTCAATCTTATCATAGCGGACTTAAAAATGCCTACCATTGATGGTTTGCATCTTTTAAGAGAGATAAGGAAAAATAATCTTTCTGTTGAGGTGATTATTATCACTGGTTATCCCACGATAAAATCAGCTGTAGAATCAATTAAAAATGGAGCATTTGAGTATCTCTGTAAACCTTTTGATTTAGACAAAGTTAACTCAATAATTCATAACTGTCTGGAAAAACAGAGGTTTAATTTTAAAGAGGTCCAAATAAATGATTTAATGAGAATTTTTGAGATAAATAAAAATATCTTCAAGATTACTGATTTTAATACTATATGCAACCAAATTTTGCAGTATGCTTTGGAAATAACAAAAAGCAAAAGAGGCTCAATTTTATTGATTAATGAGGAAACAAAAGAGTTAAGAATAACAGCTTCTCGAGGATTAAATGATGAGATTATAAATACTACTAGAATAAGGATTGGAGAGGGTATATCGGGTAGGGTGGCAAAAGAGAGAAAACCATTTATGGTTAGTAATATTGAACAGGATCCCCGCTTTATGAAAAAGAACAATCCGCAATATGAAACTAAATCATTCTTAAGTGTTCCTATATTAACTAGTCACTTACAATCAGTAAGTACTATATTAGGTGTGATTAATGTTTCTGATAGATTCTTTGGAGACTGTTATAGTGAGAGGGAAAGGTGTCTTTTAAGTCTTTTAGCTGACCAGTCTGCAATAGCCATAGAAAACATAAATCTATATAATTCATTAAAAAATAAAGGAGGAGGTTAAATGAGATTGAAAAGGGTATTATTTTTTTCGCTTCTGTTTATTATCTTTGGAATGGTGTCTCAAGAGAGTTGGAGCGTTTCGGATTTTGTTTTTAGTTTGAAGGGAGAAATTAAAGTTACACGGCCCGATGAGAAGACTTTAACAATTAAGGAAGCAAAAAAACTATCTCAAATTCAGTCAGGTTCAACTATTGAAGTTTTAAGCGGACGGTTTTATGTTGTTTCAAACAGAGGTATTATTAATCTTATTGTGGGCGGGTCTGTTACTACTGTTGATGATGGAGATTCTATTACAACCTCCATTGATGTTAAAACTAAAACTGCACGGTTTAAGGTTCACTCGGGAGCGGTTGAAATCATAACAGGTAATACAACATCAAAACTAAAAACAGGAAGTATTGTTCAGATTAGATTAGATAAAAGAGGGGAGGTAGAGGTAAAAAGTTTAAAAGGAAACATTGAGACCATTACTATTGGTGTTAAAACTGTGATACCAAAAGGAGGCATTGCTAAAATTAAGGTTAATCCTAAAACAAGGAAGGTAATTATCAACTCTGAGAAAGGAGTAATTGATGTTATCTCAATTGATGGAAAGATAATTACAGTGGCGCAGGGTTGGTCCACTACTACCGAAGCATTACCTGTTGGAGAAATCCAGACTTTTATTGAAGAAGCCGAAGAAGAAATAACACCTATTCCTGAAGAAGAGCCTGCTGAACCTGAATTGCCAGAAGCTAGTCCATTTAGACCATAAATTCAAATAGTTATAGAATGACGATGTGAGGCCTTTAATGGAAGGAAACACAAAATCGCCGAAAATAAAAAGAGGATATAAAAATAATAAATACATTTAAAAGTATAGGAGGAATACAATGGGCAGAAACAGAATTAGAATTATTAAGATTATATTGATTGTTATTTTATGTTTTAATCATTTAAGAGGAGATGTGGGAAACCTTCATTTAGGAAGTTTAAAGATGAGTCCATTCATATGTATCGAACAAAAATACAATGATAATATTTTTCTTGAATCTAAAGGAGAAGAAAATACTGATTGGATAACTATAACTTCTTTAGGCTTTGGACTTAATACACCACTGGTTGCTAAAAGACAAAAAGATTTTGTTATGAATGCTAATTATACAGCTGATGTCATTACGTTTTGGGAAAATAAGAACCAAAGAAGAACCGATAATACTGTGTCAATTTTGACCAAGTTTAATTTTGTTAACGATATTTTCTTAAGATTGAAGGAATATTTTAAAGACACTGCTGATCCACCAAACTCAGAACTTACTGATTTGGAAAAACGTTTTCGGAACATAATAAATATTGTGATGGGATGTAAAAGAGAAAAGATAAGAATTGATTTAGATTACAAATATATTAGAGATGATTACAGAAGTTTTAATGATTTAGATAAAGATAACCAGATGATTACTCCAACTTTGTATTACCAGTTTCTTCCGAAAACCTCGGTTTTTGCAGAATACAATTACGGATTTATAACCTATGATAAAAGCTCCACAAACAGCGATTCTAATTCCCATCAGGTGCGGATAGGATTGAAAGGAGAAGTCAGTTCAAAACTAACAGGCATTGTCAAAGCAGGTTATAAATCTACAAATTATGAGCAGGCAAGTAAAAAGGATTTTAATGGATTAACCATATTTGGAAATCTTATTTATAGACTACACAAAAGAACCACTTTAAATATATTTTTGAAGAGAGATTCAGAGGAATCTTCATATTTAACAAATAATTATTTTGAATCAAACAGAGTTAATTTAGAACTGAAGCATCAACTTCTTGAGAAATGGTTTTTAGTAATAGGTGGTTTTTATCAACTTAATAGATATCCTGAAGAAACGACAGAGGGGTCAAAAACAGCAAAAAGAGAAGATAATCTCTTCGGAGGGAATGTAGGTTTGAAATATAATATAAAAGAGTGGGTATATGTTGGAACAGATTACATATATAAACAAAGAGATTCCAAATTTGATACATATGATTATAAAAACAATTTAGCTTCTGTGAAATTTTCATTTTTATTCTGATTGCAAGTATAACTAAAGATGTAAAGATAGAAGCGGAACTATGCGGATAGCAACGCGGATATACATGGAAAATGTAAAATAAATTTTCAAATTTACATTAGAATTAGTTACCCATCACATAATAATATGAAAGATAGTGTAATTCCTTCCCATTTGGAACTTAATATCCATTCAAGGAGTTTGAAAATGAAG
>CAYYAU010000202.1:0-3021 GCA_964469765.1 uncultured Clostridia bacterium
CAGAATACCTCCAAACATTTTTCCCCCCCCCGCATCCCTACTAGCCAATCGTGGATTAATGCTACTTTCAATTTTACAATTCTCTTCTTTATAAATTATATTAACAAATTATATCACTGTCAAGCGTTAAGCAATTGTCACCTCTAATTTAAGTAATTTCTTTTAAAAACAACAGCGAAAGAGAGCTTTAGTATCTATAGAAGTAAATGTTATAATTTAAATCTAGAATTTATTGACTTCCTCCAAAATGCGTATCACCTGATTTGCGGTTTTAGCCCAAGAAAATCTCTGTGCTCTTTCTAAACCTCTTTCTACTAAATGCTTTTTTAGGTGGGGATTATTAATAATCTTATACATACCCTCTGCTATACTGTCAATATTATATGGGTCGACATAATAGGCAGATTCTCCGCAAACTTCTGGGAGTGAAGCAACTGACGAAGTTATTACCGGGCATCCACAAGCCATTGCCTCAAGTGGAGGAAGACCAAAGCCTTCGTATAAAGAGGGAAAGACAAGAGCATCCGCGGCACTGTAGAGATGTGGTAAGTCTTCTGCCGGAACATAACCGGTAAAAACTACTTTATCTTTAAGCTTCAATTCCATAACCTTAGCTTGCAATTTCGGATAAAACCTATTATCTTTATTCCCAACTATAACAAATTTATGTTCTGGAAGTCCCAACCGGTTAAAGGCTTCAAGTGCTTTATCCAGATTCTTATATGGTCGCATATCGCCAACATAAAGGAAAAATCTATTTAATTGATATTTCTGTTTTGCTAGACTAGTATCCATAGGTCGAAATATAAAATGGTTTAATCCTTGATAAATAACATATATAGGTATATTTTTTATCTTATATTCTCTTGTAATATCCGCTTTAGTATTTTCTGATATACATATTATTGCCTTGGATGCACGAATTAACAAGGGGGCAATATAACGGAAATATAATGATTGTCTAGGATGAATTTCTGGATAAAGAAGAGGTAAGATATCATGGAATGTTATTACTTGTTGGAACTTGCTCAGCAATAATCCTTCAGGAACAGGAGAATATATGGTGTGCACATTATCTGCCAGCATATGCGTTGGAAGAAAAGATTGACACCAGAGCATACGTAAAATAATACCTCTACTTTTATAGTCCGCTGATATATAATGAGATACAAGCTTAACTCGGGAATTATCAAGATTTTTTAAAAGCTGAGAGCAGGTATAGATAAGAAGGCTATTATCCATCTGTTTTAACATTTCTTTTGCTATTTCTATAGTAGCGACTTGCAGTCCTGTGGCTTTGGTGGATACATTTGTTGCATTTACTGCAATCCGTGGCGTATTTTTTCCCATACCACTCCTCCTGTTATTAGGGTAATCATACCTTCAGTAAAAACAGTAGATAGAGCTGCTCCTTTCGGACCATATATTAAGATAAGAAAGTAATTTAATAATATATTAATGCTTGCTCCAATTGCGGTAAGTGCAAGGTAAATTTTATTCATATCCAAAGCAATAAGTGATTGGGTAGTTAAATGTCCAATAAAAACAAAAAAGAGAGTAATAGATAATATCTGCAATACTGAAATAGAACCAGTGAATTTTCCTGCATATAAAATCTTTATTATAAATGGTGCCAAAAGATATATTGTTATTGATAATAATGTTCCTAGAGCTCCAAGACCAATAAGAAGCAATAAAAATATTTTATTAAAATTTATTTTTTTTGCTAATTTGGGAAAATATACAATCATAATAATACCTGGAAGTATAAATATTCCTTCTACTAATCTATAAGCTGCGTTATAGATTCCCACATCTATATCATTGCGCATAATACCAAGCATAAAACTATCAACCCTGAAATAAACCATCCAGAGCATAGAAACCGCGGTTAGAGTAAGTGCTTCTTTAATTAAACTTCTTTTTTTAATAGTATTATAAGTATTTAGATAGATGAGTTTTATATCCTTGCCCATTAAAACCCGCAGACAGGATAGCCCCAAAATTACCGAAAGAGCAATGGAGAAAGCGCCAGAAGATGACTTTTTAACACCAAAATTTAATAAAATAAGAAATATTATAATATAAAATAAACGCTGGATAGGAAGAAGTATTCCTTCTAGTTTCATATATTCCTGGCCTCGCAAATAAGCAAATAGAATATTCTGGAACGATTGAGAAATTAGATAGATCATCAGGAGATAAATGGTTAATTTTTCTACACGAACTAAATATGAAATAGCTACTATCAAGCCAACAGCAAACAGGCTAGAAACTGAACATATACGCAATGCTGACCTTGCTACACCAAGTTTCCCCCGGCTTACCCATTTTACAACCAAAATATCAAGTCCAAGTTGTGTAAGTGGATATCCAAAAATGAGACAAATTGTTAATGCATAGGAAAATTTACCAAATTCATCCTCACCCAAAGACCGAGCGAGAATAATATAAAACAATAAACTAAATAATTTACTTATTCCCTGTCCTAGAAACTGGTATTTAAGATTAGTTGAGCTTTTCATTTTTGAAACACCTTAAACAAGCAAGGAAAAAGAGATATATACTCATAAATGTTATGTCATGTATAAAACAATCCAATATTTGACTGATTAAAAATAATAATAAAGGTATTGAAATTAAAGGTATAGACCATTTAGTTCCTCTTATAAGAAAGTAAAATAGGAACAAAGATAATATCATTCCGCCAATGCCGAGTTCAGATAAGATAGTCAAAGCCAAATTGTCTATATTCTGAAATGGTATTTTATATTTTTTTTCAAAAATAAAGGAAAATCCTCGCCAGCCTATCCCGGTAACTGGATGCTCAGACCACAATTCAATAGCCATCTTCCATCTTCGTAGTTTCTCGGTGTGACCTCCAACTAGAGATGGGAGATGATGGGATGCGGTCTTTTTTTGAGATATTAGCTGTGTTGATAGGGAGCTATCAGGTCTAAAAGTTATGATAATATTTGACAGAGGTATAAAATGACAATTTTTGATTCCCAATCTAATAGC
>CAYYAU010000203.1:0-3010 GCA_964469765.1 uncultured Clostridia bacterium
TATAAAAAAGGAAGAAGTTTATTTTATGGATTTTATATTAGTCTACATAACTAATCCAACAAAAAAGGATGCAAAAAAAATAGCAAAACATTTATTGGAAAAAAGGTTAATTGCGTGCGTAAATATATTTCCAATAGAAAGTATGTACTGGTGGGATAAAAAAATTGCAAAAGAAAACGAGTTTGTGTTAATAGCCAAAACAATAAAGGAAAACTTTAATAAAATAAAAAAAGAAGTAAAGAAAATTCATCCCTATTCTATTGCCTGCATTATAAAGATTCCTGTTAGTTCAAATAAAGAATTTTCCAATTGGCTAAAAAAAGAAGTAGAATAACCCTTCTATATAAAGATAGTTCCAATGAATAAAATTTTAAAGAGGCAAAGTGTTTTCTTATTAAAAATAATAATTTTTGTGATAATAGGTTTTTTATTATTTTTAGAAACCGAAAAGGAAAGTAAATCTTTACTCGGAAGCAAAACGATTTTAAGAAAAGTTAGAAAAGCAACCTTATTCTTAAAAAAGAATCAAAATCTAAATGGGGCAATATGTGAAAAAAAATACAAAGAGTTTGATGTATGGGAGACGATAAATGCAGTGATAGCATTATCTTTATGGAAAGATAAAATTAATTATGATATAGACTCTGTTATCAAAAATGCCTTAAATTTTCTTAAATCATCAGAAAACCAAAATGGGATGGTTTCTCACAATAGCAAGGATAGGGCTACTTACTGTTTAGAAACATCATCCGAATATATACGTCTGTTAACAATGCTAAATAAGAAATTAGATGCTGTTACGGGTAAGAAATTAAGTTTTTTAAAAAAACAACAACTTCCTTCAGGAAGATGGAAGATTGTAAGTCCTGTTATACCAGCAAAGTTACAGGAGTTTCCGTCTGTTACTGCGTTTGCTTTGAGAGCTTTTTTATATGCAAATCAGAAATCAAAATATGGATCTCAATCATTACGATTTCTTAGTTCGTCTCAGCGCACCCAAGGTGATTGGGGCGTTGAGTGGGAATATTATGGAACGCCATTTTATGCAATGGAACCGGTTTTATATGTGTTATCTGTTAATAACAAAAGGCACAAGTTTGATAGAACAATACAGAAAGCAAAAAATTATTTAATAACGCATCAAAACAGTAATGGATATTGGTTTTATAAATTAAAAGGATTTAATAATCTCCCTTCAGCAGAGCTTCAAACAGCATTGGCTCTTCAATGTTGTTTTCATTGTGGTTTTAAATCAAATGATAAGATAATTTTAAAAGGAATCAATTGGTTATTAAGAAAACAAAGAAGAAATGGGTGCTGGTTTGGTGGATATTTTCCACATCCTAATAGTAGAACTCAAAAAAGAGAAGATATCTATGCTACCTCTCAAGTGCTAATAATGCTTTATAGACACCTTTATTTTTACCCTGGCAGAGCAACCACTCCGTAAGGGTGAAAATGAGAGTTTATGAGCGGAGGGTTTAAGAGGGGTCTCCCAGGTTGGTCCAGGACAAACCTTCTAATAGGGTTTATCTTATTACTTATTATAATCTCAGTTTAAGATAACTTTTTTATATATTCAACAATATCATTTGTGGTTTTTTCAGGGGTGGAAGCACTTGCCATGATACCTACCTTTTTTATATTCTTAAACCACGATTTTTTTATCTGGTTTTTTGATTGAATCAGATAACTTCTTTTATTGATTGATTTTGAAATTTCATATAATCTTTTTGAATTTGCACTCATTCTTGAACCAATAATAATTATAACATTATTCTCTAGGGATAATTGCTTTATTTCTTTTTGTTTCGTTCTAGTTGGCTGGCATATTGTATTATAGAATTTTAACTCAGGGATATATTTCCGAAGTATCCTAACAATTCTAAGGGTTTGTGCAAGATTTTGTGTAGATTGAACAACCACAGCTGCCTTGTTAACTTTCTTTATAGTTTTAAGTGGTATATGATTTATGTTATCAACGACGGTTGCTTTTTTCTTTAGTTGTCCAATAATTCCTTGAACTTCATCGTGTTTAGTATCTCCTATAACAACTACTGTATAACCCTTTCGTTCAGCATTTATTGCAGTTCTGTGTATTTCTTTTACCATAGGGCAGGTGGCATCAATAACTTCATAACCAAGTCTCAAAGCTTTTTCAATGATTTTTTTAGAGATTCCATGTGCGCTTATAATTAGAGTTTTATTTTTCCCATTTGTGAGTTTATTGATTTTTTTTATTCCTGCTCTACTTATTTCTTTTACCACATCTTCATTATGGACAATATTTCTAAGCATTTCAACAGTCTTATTTGCATTTTTTGATTTAATGGCAATGTCCAATGCTCTTTTTACACCAAAACAAAAACCAGAAGATTTTGCAACAGTGATTTTCATAGTAGATATTTTTTAAAAGATTTAGAATATTGTACTTCAACTATTTTATAGCATTACAGAATTAGAAATATTGTATATTTAAAACTTGTAAATTTCAAGACTAAATTTTTGTTGCAAACCTTTAGTATAGTAAATGATATATAATATAATCTAATAAAAATTGTAGTGTTTTAATTTATTAAACGATAATTATGAAGAAATTTAGTTTAAAGACAAAAAAGTTTTTAGGTATTTTCATTTTAATTTCAATTCTTGTAGTATTAATTGGTGGATGTGGTCCTTTTCCTATTACAAAATTTAAAAATAAAGCTTTTAGACTTATGGTAAAGATGCCAAAAGAGACGTTAGAGATATGTTACCAATGTCCAATATGTAGAATAGTAATACTGGCAGTAAATTTGGAATGTATTCGTACAGCAATACATTTTTATTACTGTATGCATGAAGGAAAATTCCCACGGTCTTTAGATGAGTTAGTACCTGAGTTCTTAGATTTTATTCCTCCGGGAGACTGGAGGTATAATCCAGCCATAGGGAAAGTAACCTCACCAACACTTGAAAGAATATATGAGAGATTTTTAGACTATTTTAGAAGACCTGTCAGAACTTTTTC
>CAYYAU010000204.1:0-3008 GCA_964469765.1 uncultured Clostridia bacterium
TGTCATAGCAAATATTCTGCTCCAGAGATTGATGAAGAAATTTGGTTAGACGCATATAATGGCTATTTAGGAGATAAAGTTAAGACAAAGGTTGTTGCATCTGGTCAGTATGAGTTGTATACAAAACCATTATAATGGAGGAAAGATGTTTATTGTGCTTGCTACAGATTTTGGCGATAGAGAAGGATTTACTGGTGTAATGAAAGCGGTTATATTAAGTATAAATCCAAATGTAAGAATTATTGATTTTTCACATAATCTTGAACCCTTTAATATCAAAAAGAATTCGTTTATTATAGGAAAATCTTATCACTTTTTCCCAAAACATTCTATCTTTGTAGTAGTTGTTGACCCAAGTGTTGGCAGTGGTAGAAAGATAATTTTAGTAAAAACGAAAGACTATACATTTCTTGCTCCTGATAATGGAATCCTTTCCTTTTTAAAAGATGAAAAGAATAAAACTGTCATAGAAGTGAAAAATAAAAGGTTCTTTCTGAAGGAGGTTTCTTCAACTTTTCATGGAAGAGATATCTTTGCTCCAGTTGCTGGGTATGTCTCCTGTGGGGTAGAGATAGATGAATTTGGAAAAAGAATAAATAAAATTAAAACCGTCTCCTTTCCAAAAGTTTATATAAGAAATAATAGAATGATTGGTAAGATACTCTTTTCGGATTATTTTGGGAATTTAGTTTCAAATATAGAAAAAGATTTATTTGAAAAGTTCATAAGAAAGGATGCATTTTTAATAACAGTTTCTAAATTTAAGATTGATAAAATAAGTACTAGTTATGAAAACAAAAAGAAAAAGCCCATAGCAATCTTTGACAGTTTTGATAATTTAGAAATAGCATTACCACAAGCAAATGCTAAAAAGAAATTGAATATTAAAGAAGGCCAACAGATAATAATCAAAAAACTAAAATAAGTTACATTAATTTTTACAAAGGTGAGTATGCTTAGGTATCTTATAAAAAGAATAATTTTTATAATACCTCTTCTTTTAGGAATAGCTACTATTACATTTATTGTTATACATCTTTCTCCAGGAAGTCCTACAGATGTCCTTATGGGAGTTTCTCCTAAAATAGGAGCAGAAGCAAAAGCAAGAATTTACTCTTTATATGGTTTAGATAAACCAATACATATTCAGTATTTTAATTGGCTAAAGAGAATAATTGTGTTAGATTTTGGAAATTCATTTAAGGATAACAGACCTGTTCTAAAAAAAATTCTTGAAAGACTTCCTGCAACCTTGCTTCTAAATATAACCTCACTTCTTTTAATCTTTCTGGTGGCTATTCCAATTGGAGTTATTTCTGCAGTTAAGCATAACAGTATAATTGACAAGGGATTAACTCTTTTTGTTTTTATTGGATTTTCTATTCCAACTTTCTGGTTAGCATTAATCCTTATATTTGTATTTGGAGTAAAGCTACAAATCCTTCCAATTTCAGGTATGTATTCTATAAACTATGAATCCTTTAGCTTTTTTGGAAAGATATTTGACTTATTAAAACATTTAATCCTTCCGGTTACAGTTTCAGCATTTGGTTCATTAGCATATCTTTCTCGTTACTCAAGGGGGAGTATGCTTGAGGTGATAAAACAAGAATATATAAAATCTGCTTATGCCAGAGGTATCCCACATAAGATTGTTATTTTTTCTCATGCTTTACGAAATGCTTTAATCCCAATAATAACCATATTTGGTCTTTCTATCCCAGGATTGATTGGTGGGAGCTTTATTTTTGAGACAATTTTTGCCTGGCCAGGAATGGGAAGATTAGGGTATCAAGCCATTATGTCAAGAGATTATCCTGTAATTATGGGTATAGGAATTATTACCGCATTTCTTACCTTATTAGGGAACTTAATTGCTGATTTATTATATGCGTACTACGACCCAAGGATACGCTACCAGTCAAAGACTTAGAAAAGGATGTAAATAGTGAAAGAGATATTTAAAAATAAATTAGCTTTTTGTGGTCTTATTATTTTGACGATATTAATTTTTATTGCGATATTTTCACCGTACATAACTCATTATAAACCAATTGAGCAAAATATAAAAGAAAGCCTTTCTCCGCCAAGTAGGAGACATATTCTTGGAACAGATGATTTAGGAAGAGATTTATTTTCAAGAATTATCTATGGAACAAGGGTTTCTCTTGCAGTAGGATTTATAGCGGTTGGTATTGCTGTGATTATTGGAACAATTTTAGGTCTTATTGCTGGGTACTTTGGTGGTTGGGTTGATAGTATAATTATGAGAATAGTTGATATAATGCTTTGTTTTCCCACATTCTTTCTTATTCTTATGGTGATTGCATTTCTTGGTCCAAGTATAGTCAATGTAATGATTGTTATAGGCATAACAAGTTGGCCATCTCTTACAAGATTAGTAAGAGGAGAGATTCTTTCTATAAGAGAAAGGGAGTTTATCCTTGCAGCGAAAGGATTGGGGCTTAGGGATATAAGGATTCTTTTTATGCATATTCTGCCAAATATTATTTCACCAATTGTTATAACAGCAACATTAGGTGTTGGTAGCGCTATATTAGTAGAATCAGCCTTATCATTTTTAGGCCTCGGTGTTCAACCTCCAACACCAAGTTGGGGTAACATTTTAACAATCGGAAAGGACTATATCACCTCAGCGTGGTGGCTTTCTTTATTTCCTGGACTTGCTATTTTAATTACAGTTTTAGCATATAATATGTTAGGAGAAGGATTAAGGGATATTATTGACCCTAAAGGAAGAAGATAGTTAAAAGTGAAAAATTAAAAGTGAAAAGAGAAAAAATAGGAAGAAGGAAGCAGAAAAGAAATTTTCTTAAATCTGAATAAATTTTTTAACGCTAAAAAATTTCAGGCTTAGCGATACAGAAAAATTGAAACTCGCCCTTTGGGCTCAGACATCAATTTTTCCAGAAGCGAAAATGGCGCCTTTATCTTTTAGCTAAAATTTATAATGATTTCGAAAATTTATTTTCCGCTTGGAGAAAAGA
>CAYYAU010000205.1:0-3006 GCA_964469765.1 uncultured Clostridia bacterium
AGCCTCTGCGGTGTGGTTGCGGGCGTCCTACTGGCATCCCATAAAGGGAAGTCTTATCCGCAACACTGCACACCTTTCGGACGCTGGAGACCACCGCAGATTTTTACACCGCCCCCGTTCTCACGGGTTTAGTGTGGCTGTTTAGGGTTCTCCCAACAACAGGAAGCCAAGTATTCCCATAACGGTCATACTGGGGACTTAAACCTCTTGTTGTTTGGATGTATATACTCGCAGTTGCCTGTAGGTTAGAACACATACGGGCATGGTTGGGTTGGTACAGGACAGGCAACCGCATTGAGCTGACCATTATATCACCACCTCAATTATATTAGTCCAATAATCTTTAGAAGATTTTCTTATGGTTATCAGTCCTAATCTTTCTAATTTTTGCAACCTCTTTCTCAATGTTACACGTGTTGTGCCAAGTTTTTTTAAACAAACTTCAGCAAGTTTCGTCTCACTTTCAACCTTTCCATCAAAATCGTTTTTTATCAGGTTATACAAACATTCAAGAGCATCCCTCATAGGCGGTTTAGTCCTCTCCTCAAGTATTCTTTTTGCATAACTTTGCCCCAAACTTTCTATTATAAAATCATCATCTATAGCACTTGGGTTGTTTGCGGTTCTCATATAGTTTAGCATAACCGTGTTACATGCTGAAATTATATTTCTCGGTATGCCTTTAGATATTTCATTTATTTTTAATATAGCCTCATCGGTAAATCTTAGTTTATGTTCCTTATCTTTCTTTGTTGCATTCTCTATTCTTTTGTTTATCAATTCCTTAGTTTCTTCAAATGTAAACGGTTTTAATTTGAAGATCATAAACTTTCCGAAAATTTCCGAATAATCAAAAGATTTATCGTAATGCGACATATTCATGGATATGATAATGCTTATGTTTTTAAAGCCAAGAACAAGTTCTATACCACGAAGCATTAGCTCCATCTCCTGTTTTGAAATTATATCCGGAACGTCTATGAACCAATAATATTTTTTATCACGTAAAGTTGATTTTATCGTTTCTACAGCAGAACTATGAATCGGTTTATTTGGTAATAACTTCATAGCAAGACCCGTATAGGAACCCATCCCCTTTATATTTCTTTCATATCTTGTCAAATGATTGTTATTTTTGTGTTTAACTATATCCTTTAAGAATAGTAGGGATGTTGTCTTTCCAGATCCACGTTCACCTATAATTAAATAATATAAAGAATTTTCAGACTGAAGGTTTAATTCCATACCTATTTTAAGCATTTTTAAAGAATCTGTTAATAAAAACGGTTGGGATATAAAATCCTCATAATCATATATTATCTGCTTCTCAAACGGGTTGAACTTTAAATTTAAATCTTTTAACGACAACATTATTTCACCCCAACAAGACTGTTTTTGGGTTTTTTACCCAATGACCACTCAACCGACCCGATTACATCATTAACCTTAGAGTGGAGGGTATTGATATTCCCACTAACTATACCAACTATCCTTGTTCTGAAAGTTTTAAGACTTCTATCATAATAGAGAACCTTGAACCTGTGATCACAATTCCAGCACCTAACCACTTTCAGGGTAGAAGTTTCAAAAATATAGTTACATCTTGGGCATTCAACCCTCAATATTAATTTTTTCATATTATTTTTATAAACCGAAAAGTATTTAAATGTTTTATATGGTTTTATATGTTTTATATATTAAAAAAATCAATCAAATAGATATATATATTATAAGGGTGGACTTCAGATTTATATAGAATTTATAGATTTATATAAATTCTATATAAATCCGAAAATTAATCATAATATATATATATCTATTTGATTTTATTTTTTAATATATAAAACATATAATTCTATATAAATTTATGCAAAATTTGTATATATAAAACATAAAAAATATATAAAACATATAAATCTTAACAATCTACTTATCTATATCCTCGAGAAACTTCATTATAAATTTAAACTCTTTCATGTGCCTTCTAAACTTCTCAGTCTTCCTTATATATTTATACTTCCCAACCTTTCTATATTTTATATAACCAGCCTTTTTCAATATTTTGAAAAACTTTCTTACTGTAACATGCGATATATCGTACTTCCTCTCTATTTTTGATTGATTTATAACATCGTTATACAACAATTCTTTTATAAAACACCTTATTGTTTCCACATTACATTTCATAAAAACCACCAGAAATATTAATCTTTTTCGTTTTCAACCCACGTTTTTTTACATTTATAACATCTATTTATCCTCGTATTACCTATAAACCATGTATAAACCTTATTACTTCCACAAAACCTGCATTTTGAACGTGTTCTTGTGTTTATATTATTTTTTTCCTCATCTATAATATGAACACGCTCTTTTTTCTCTATTTTGTAAACTATTTTACGTGGAGTATCCATAAATAATTAAGTAGTTCAAATTTTTATATTTTTCTTAATCTTACTATCTGTTCTGGTGTTATACCAACAGTCTTTACTATTGCATGTTTTCCTTCCTTTTCATCTATTATTTTAAAACTCCTACCACAATATACACAAACCCTTCTTTTTAATGCCCTTGTTTTCTGTATTTTTCCGCAGTGTTTACATCTAACCAAAAGATACCACATATCAATCACATTTTTTTATTATTATTTTAACATCAAATTTACTTTCACATTTATTTTTTTCCTTTCTTATCTTATCTAAATATTCCTTTCTTATTTCCTTTATAACATCTTCCAAACAACTTGCTCTTGATATAGTCCATGTGTTTGTTATCGTTATTTTTGCCATTTTTCCTTCTATAACTAACTCATCATTGTTCACATACACTTTATAACCTTTAAGCACCTTTTCAATATCCTTTTTCAACTCGTTTACCGCCTTGTTGTCAGTTATCGTTACTTCTCCTATCTCAACCCTTGCTAAATACTTTTCATACTTTCTCGCTATATCGGTTATCCTCTTGAAAGCTTTTTTGTAATCCTTTCCTTTGATCACTATTTTCGTC
>CAYYAU010000206.1:0-3002 GCA_964469765.1 uncultured Clostridia bacterium
TTTTAAACCTTTCTATTTTATAAGGAAACATCTTCATGAATACTTTAAATACCCTTTTATTACTATCATTCAGTTCAAATCTATGAGTTCTATGGTTATAAATAAGACAATCCCTATATAGGGAAAAGTACGCGTAAGGGAAATTTTTATTTCTTTTTAATGCTAATACCTCCTCAAAACATGAACCAGCTTCATAGCTGAAAAAACCACATGCATAATATCCTTTTTCTAATATTAACTCTAACTCATTGAAAAAATTATGTTTTTTTAAAGGATCCTTCCAGAGAAGAAATCCCTGCGGGTTTATAAAGAGATAGCTTTTGTAGTTGTCTTCATCAATCTTTTTTGTTTCAAAAAAGGAAAATCCTGGATTACTCTTTAGAAAAGAAAGGATTCTAGCAATAGGGATTTGGTTATAAACTGGTGAGTCCATTTTTTCATTCCAAATAGAAGAAAATTCTACCAAAATGTTTCACGTGAAACATTTTGGGTTAATTTAAAATTTATATTACTTTTATTGTGTTTTTTTGAGATTGAAAATGAATTCAATCAATAATCCTAATCTGAAACGGTTGTTTTAATATAATCTCTGGCCTGTTTTTATACTTTTTAATTACCCCTCTAATCTCAACATTTTTAAAAAAATAGAACTTTTCCGGATTTGGGGGGAATTTATCAAAATCACTAGAAAAGATGATAGCTGTTAAGTTATTTTTCCAATCGAAAGAGAAATTCAAATAGCAAATCTTTCCTGAATTATATGTTTTTACAATCTTTCCTTTTACAATAACAAACTCTCCATAGTGCTTATTCGCTTTTTTCCATGATATGATTTTTATCTTTTTAGCCTTCGACGGTTTGGAGGAAATAATTCTGCCAGGCAAAGGTATTTTTTGAAATCTTTGTGGATTTCTATACTCATAAGAATCTATTTTTGTCCCTTCCCAGAGAGATTGAAACTCCTTTTCGTACTGTTGAGCTAAACCAAATGAATCAATAACTAAAAGATTCTCATCATTTTCCAATTCTGCTGTGGTTGTCCAGTTATAAGAACCTGTGATTACAATATGACCATCTACAATACAGAATTTATTATGCATTTTCCCGGAGCCTGATATAAATCTTAATGGAATCTTCTTATTTACGAAATACTGGGCTTTAGAGAATTGTGAAAATTCCTGTTCTTTATCAAAGCATACCTTAACATCAACACCTCTATTTTTTGCCTTTACTAACGCAGAAGCAATTGGTCTTGAAGTAAAATAGTACATAGCAATATGGATGGATTGTTTTGCTTTATCTATAATTTTATTGATTTCATAAACACAATTGTCTTGAGGGGTAAAAAGAACCTTTACATAAGGAAAATTACAAACCTGTTGAGTTTTGTTAACTGAAGCACAAAGAAACGAAATACAAATACAAAGAAAACTAAATAGAAAAATAAGAAAATTTCTTTTCATTGTTTTTTAAGATTAATATAGATAATATCACTTTTATCAAAATTATTAAAAAATCTCTTTAACTTCAGTTTAGGCTCTATATAAAATACTCCTAAAACTAAAAACCACTTCATTCTCACATTCGTGCGAATGTGAGAATGAAAATTTTACTTAAAGATACAGTAATATTTTAAGTTTAATAAATTTCTTGCTTATTATCTCAAGAACAAAAACAGCTTTTAAATAAAACTATTAATTCAAACTTAGGTTGTCTTTATGAAAATTATAATAAGTCTTTCCAAACTTTCCGGAGCAAAGTTATTCAGTGAATAATAACCCCATTTACTTTTTTGTTTTCTACTTATTAAATTAGCATTCTCGAGTTTCTGAAGATGTTTTGAAGTGCTTTTAAGAGATATGTTAATATTCTCCGCAATTTCGGAAACAGACATCTGCTCATTTTTAGTAAGAAGCTTGATAATATCAATCCGTCTTTTATTAGCTAACGCTTTAAATAATCTTTCAAAATGCTTCATAGTGAATCATTCGCGCGAATGTGAGAATGATAAATTATCTTAATTTAACTAGCTATCTTGACATTATGATTTTTTTAGTTGCTTTGTGTTGTTTTAGAATATGCCTATTGATTTATTGCCTCAATCAATCTATCGTTATTATCTGAGTTTAATATTAACGTCGCAACATCTGTGTTTCCTACTGTACCGTAACAATAGGTTAAGTTAATACCGCTATTTGCAAGGCTCTCAGAAAATTCTTTCGCAGCTCCAACCTTATTCTCTAATAAGACGCTTACAACCTCGTTTTTTGTAGAAGATATCCCCTTTGAGTTAAGTATCTCCTGAGCTTTGTCATTGTTTGTTGTAACAATCATAAAATGTGCTTTTCCTTCTTCACTATAAGCACATATAGCTTCAATGTTTATTCCAGAAGAAGCAATGGGCTCAGACACCTTTCCAAGTAAACCCACTTCGTCATTAAGTTCCAGCTCTAATTGTGTTACTTTCTTTGCTTTTGCCATTATACCCCCTGATTCCGTAGATTTTTAACCCAATTTATAATGCTTTCTTATCTTTTCTCTCACCTCCCATTTACATTTTAGCCCTTTAGGAAAACTAACAAGATCCCCTTTTTGAATCTTCACCTCTTCTCCATTATCAGTTGTAACTTTAACCTTACCCTCTAAAATATAACATACTTCATCCTCATCGTACTCCCAATCAAACATAGAAGGTTCACACTCCCAAATTGGCCAACTCTCTACTTTTAAAGATGTAAGCGCCTCTTTCTCAGGTTTTTCAATCTTAATTCTTCCCATATTCACCTCCCTAACAATGCGCACTGTTTGTTATCATATTGATATACCCTATTTTTACAGTATCAAACAAAATCTATTCTTCCCTTATTCTCCCTTTTTCTTTTCCACCCCAAGGAAAAATGAATTTTTTCAAAAAACATTTATGGATTTTAGAAGCCTAAAATAAATTTATACCTTTTGTTGTATCTTTGTTTTTCTTTTCTCCAAGCGGAAAATAAATTTTC
>CAYYAU010000207.1:0-2967 GCA_964469765.1 uncultured Clostridia bacterium
TCTGGTGCTGGCTCTTCATTATAAACAACGCCAATACCACCACCAACATTAATGTATTCTAAGAATATTCCTTTATTTCTTAGTTTTTTAGCAATAGGCGGGAGTTTTTTCAATGCTTTTACAAAAACAGAGATATCTGTTATTTGTGAGCCTATATGGAAATGAATTCCTTTCAAATTTATATTCTTTAATTCTTTAGATAAACAAGCCACCTCAAAAAACACTTTTAAATCTATACCAAACTTACTTTCTTTAAGAGCAGTGGAAATATAAGGGTGGGATGATAAAGAAATATTAGGATTAATTCTTAGAGATATTTGTGCTTTTTTTTTAAAATGAGATGCTATTTTATTAATTAACTGAAGTTCATCTACATTATCAACATTTATCATAAAAATGTTTTTTTGTATGGCTAATTTTATTTCTTCTTCTGTTTTCTCGTTTCCATTAAATATAATCCTATTAGGAGGAACTCCTACCTTCAATGCAAGAAGAAGCTCTCCTTTTGATACAACATCTGCTCCTAAACCGGATAAAGCAAACAATCTACAAAGAGCAGGATTATAATTTGATTTATATGCAAAACAGGTTAAATGAGGGATATCCTTAACAGCATCTTCAAATGCTTGAATGTGTTTTTTTAATGTTTTATAACTATAAATATACAGGGGGGTAGCAAATTTTTTAGCAAGGGATTTAACTTTAATACTCTCCGCATATAAACACTTGTTCTTATAATGAAAATAGTGCATTCAAAATCTCTAATAATACTAAACTTGCCTTATATTTTGGATTAATATTTCATACTTACATATCACATATTTAGTCTTTATCAATAAAGACATTAACCTATGCCATTGCAGAACTAAAATAACCGATTTTAGGAGATATATCTTTTCTGTCTTTTATTTAATGAGATGCTCTTTTTACAATATTATCTATATCAATTTTTTTATATAAGTCTTCCGAAAACAACTTTGAAAACTTTTTATACTCATCTAAACTTAACTCATTTAATTTTTTTCCTTTGTCTATACAATAACGAACTATTTTTCCTACTAAGGAGTGCGCATTTCTGAAGGGTAATCCTTTTGTAACCAAATAATTAGCCAATTCAGTTGCATTCATATATCCCTTTTCACAAGCGGATCTCATTTTCTTCTTATTTATCTTAAAAGAAGAGAAAACCTTTATTACTGCATCAAGTATTTTTTCTAAATTTCTTGTAGTTAAAAGTAAAGGTTCTTTATCCTCTTGCATATCTCTATTATAGGATAAAGGGAGTCCCTTTAATATGACTAAAAGAGAAAATAAACTTCCATATACTTTACCAGTCTTACCTCTAATAAGTTCTGCTACATCAGGATTTTTCTTCTGAGGCATAACTGATGAAGTTGAACAAACATCTTCTGAAAACTCAATAAACCCAAACTCTTCTGTTGAAAAAATTATTAAATCCTCCATTATCCTTGAAAGATGTGTTACTAAAACACTACTACAAAAGAGAAACTCTAATAGAAAATCTCTATCAGAAACAGCATCAATACTGTTTTTAAAAATTTTCTTAAACCCAAGTTTTTTGGAAGATAACTTCACAGAAATAGGAAGAGTTGTTCCTGCTAATGCACAAGCCCCTAAAGGAGAAACATCAACTCGTCTTAAACAGCCTTTGAACCTTTCAATATCTCTTTTTAACATCTCGTTATAGGCTAAAAGCCAATCTGAAAAAAAGACAGGTTGTGCATGCTGAAGATGGGTAAATCCAGGAAAGATTGCATTCTTAGATTTTCTTACCATTATTAATATTTTACTTTGAATCACCTTCAATAATGAAATTATCTTGGGAATTTTATCTTTCAGATATAACCTTTCATCTAAAACAACCTGATCATTTCTGCTTCTTGCTGTATGAATTTTTTCTCCAACCTTTCCAACTTTTCTTATCAACAATTTTTCAACCGCCAGATGAATATCCTCTTCTTTTGGAAGTTTTATATTTCCTTTGTGAATGTTTTGCAAAATATCTCTTAGAGCTCTGGTGATTTTTTCTGAATCACTTACTGAAATTATTTTACATTGAGCAAGCATCTCAACATGAGCGATACTTCCTTTAATATCATATTCAATCAACTCTCTATCCATTTCCAAAGAACTCAAAAACTCTTTAATCTTGGTATCTTTATTATGTTTTAATCTTCCTTTTAATAAACTCATTTTACAATTATTTGTTTGATATAATTAAACCTGCGGAGAATTAATCTTAATACCGGGTCCCATTGTAGAAGATAAAGCAATACTTTTAATATATACTCCTTTTACTGAAGAAGGTTTTAATCTTATTACCGATTCTATCAATGAATGTATGTTTTTTTTCAAATGCTCTTCAGGAAAAGAAATCTTTCCAACAGGAGAATGAATAATACCATAGGAATCCACTCTAAACTGTATTTGTCCTTTTTTTATATTCTTCACAGCATCTCCAATATCAAATGTAACTGTTCCTGCTTTAGGATTAGGCATAAGCCCTCTTGTTCCAAGAATCCTTCCTAATTTACTTATATCACGCATACAATCCGGGGTTGTTACTAACACATCAAAATTAATCTTTCCTTTCTGAATTTCATTAATAAGATTATAATCCACAATATCTGCTCCGGCTTTTTTTGCCTCTTCAACCTTATCGCCTTTTGCAATCACAGCCACCACTTTTTTCTTTCCAGTACCATATGGCAATACAACAGTCCCACGAACCATCTGGTCAGACTTTCTGGGGTCAACATTCAAATGAATAGATAACTCTACAGTTTCATCAAATTTTGCTTTTTTAACCTTTTTTAAAATTGAAATTGCTTCCTCTATACTATACTTTTTTGTTTTATCAACAAGTTTTTCATTTTCACGATGTTTTTTACCTTTTATCATTTCATCTCCTTGTAGATTCGCTTTCCCTTTTTCGCTTTTAATTTT
>CAYYAU010000208.1:0-2948 GCA_964469765.1 uncultured Clostridia bacterium
ATGCTTCTACGATTGGGTAAAAAATATGAAAAGAGTTTTTTTGTGACAGCATTAGAAACAGTCTTTCTATTTATGTTAATTTATGTATTGATTAACCTGTTTAGAAACTTGCCGGATGAGTATCATATAGGTTTTGTTTTAGTATGTTTTGTATTACTTGGGTATAGATTTATAAGGGGAAGATAAAATTATGCTTATTATTCCTGCAATTGATTTAAGAGGAGGATATTGTGTAAGGCTTATTCAAGGGAAGATTGATAAAGAGACAATTTTTTCAAAGGACCCTATGTTTATAGCGAAACTCTTTCAGGCTCAAGGAGCAAAGAGACTCCATATAGTTGACCTTGATGGAGCTTTTTCAGGGAAGGTTCAGCATTTTGACCTTATAAAGCAAATTGCAGAAGAGGTAGATATTCCTATAGAGGTTGGTGGTGGATTAAGAGAGTATCAAATTATTTGTGATATACTTTCAACTAAAGTTCAATATGTAATTTTAGGGACAACTGTTGTATATAATATTAACCTTTTTAAAAAGGTATTAAAGCGGTTTAAAAAAAGAGTGATAGTTTCTTTAGATTGTTTTGATAAAAAAATAGCAATAGGTGGTTGGAAGGATATTACGAGTATGGATGTTTTTGAAATGGGGCTAAAATTAAAGGATATGGGTGTGAAAGAGATTATCTATACAGATATAAAAAAGGATGGGACATTAAAAGGGCCGAATCTTAAAATGATTGAAAAAATTGCAATAAGAGTGAAGTTGCCTTTATTTGTTTCTGGAGGAGTTTCTACTTTAGAGGATATTAAAAAAATTAAACAATTAGAGTCCCTTGGTGTAAAAGGGATAATAATAGGAAAAGCTTTATACACAGAGTCAGTAAAATTAAGTGAGGCTATTAAGATAGCATAGAAAATAAAAGTGTAAAGTGAAAAGTTAAAAATGAAAATGAAATTTTTAAAGGAAATCAAGTTTGATAAAAATGGTTTAGTTCCAGCAATTATTCAGGATTATACAACAAATAAAGTATTGATGCTTGGTTATATGAATAAAGAGGCTTTGCTTATGACAATAAGGACTAAAAGAACCACTTTTTACAGTAGGTCAAGAAAAAAGATTTGGGTTAAAGGTGAAACTTCTGGTAATTTTCAGAGAGTAAAACAGATTTATCTTGATTGTGATGGTGATGTAATTTTAATTAGAGTTATTCAAATAGGAAAAGGTGCCTGTCATAAAGGGTATTATACATGTTTTTTTAGAAAACTTACTAACAAAGAAAAATTCAAGGTTGTTTTAAAACGTAGATTTAATCCTAAAAATGTTTATAAGAAATGATTAAACCCTCCTTTCAAGAGTTTAAAAAAGCAAGTAAAAACGCAAATTTAATACCTATTTTTAAAGAAGTATTGGCAGATATGGATACGCCTATTACTGCATTTTTAAAGACAGCCACAAACTCTTATAGTGTGCTATTAGAAAGTGTTGAGCATGGCGAGCATTTAGGAAGATACTCTTTTATTGCGATTTCGCCGTTTTTAATCTTTAGAAGTACATCCAACAGAGTAACGTTGCTCTCAGAAAATAATAGAGTTTTAGACCAGTTTACAGTAAATGACCCTTTAGATGAGCTTAAAAATATTCTAAGGAGATTCAAACCAGCACAAGTAAAGGGACTTCCAAGATTCTGGGGTGGAGCAATTGGTTATGTTGGATATGATGTTATAAGGTTTTTTGAAGGTATCCCTGATAAAAATCCAAGAGAGTTAACACTACCAGATATTGAATTCATTTTTACGGATTCAATACTTATTTTTGACCATCTATTTCATACTATAAAAGTTATAAATTGTGTAAGAATTGATAGAAAAAAAAGTTTGTCTGTTCAGTATGAAAAAGGTAGAAGAAAGATTGAAGAGATTATAAGGCAGTTGAAGAAGAATCTTTTTATATCTAAACCGGTCTATAAACCTCAGAAAAGATTAATTGCAAAATCTAATTTTACAAAGGCTTCTTTTCAGAAGATTGTAAAAAAAGCTAAACAGTATATCTTTGATGGTGAGATTATTCAGGTTGTGCTTTCTCAGAGAATAAGGTTTAGATTGAATAATGTAAATCCACTCTTAGTATATAGAGCTTTAAGATTGGTTAATCCTTCTCCGTATATGTATTATCTAAAATTTGGCAAGACAACTATTATAGGTTCTTCACCTGAAATTCTTGTGAGGATAGAAGGGAAAAATGCTGAGTTAAGACCTATTGCAGGTACAAGACCAAGGGGTGGTACTTTATTGGAAGATAGAAGATTAGAAGAAGAACTTATTAATGACCCAAAGGAAATAGCCGAACATATAATGTTACTTGATTTAGGAAGAAACGATTTAGGTAAGGTTTGTGAGTTTGGCAGTGTAAAGGTTGAAGAGCAGATGAAAATAGAAAGGTACTCTCATGTGATGCATCTTGTTTCCAGTGTTGTTGGTAAATTGAGAGGTAATAGTGATGAGTTTAAATTATTTAAATCCTGTTTTCCAGCAGGTACAGTAACAGGCGCTCCTAAGATTAGAGCGATGCAGATTATTGATGAATTGGAGAATGTTAGAAGAGGCCCTTATGCTGGAGCGGTTGGCTATTTTGGATTTAACAGAAATATGGATATGGCAATAGCTATAAGAACAATATTTTTAAGAAATAATAAGGCATTTATACAGGCTGGAGCTGGTGTTGTTGCTGATTCTATTCCAGCAAGGGAGTATAAAGAGACTAAGAATAAAACAGAGGCATTAATAAAGGCAATAAAGATGAGTCTTCAAGGGTCATCATTAGCCATTCATCCAATACATATTGGAGAAAACAGGAAATAGAAGGAGAGAGCAGAAAACAAATTTTCTTAAATCTAAGATAAATTTTTTAACGCTAAAAAATTTCAGGCTTAGCAAAGCAGAAAAATTGAAAC
>CAYYAU010000209.1:0-2931 GCA_964469765.1 uncultured Clostridia bacterium
AAATCCAATGATAATCTTTTTCAGTAGTTAAAATTATTTAATAAAAGAAAGGAGAGAAAGAATGAAACAGAGTTTAGATAGATGTATCTTCTTTATGATAGTTCTTTTTGTAGTTTTTTCTCCAATATCTATAATGGGAGCTGAAACTTGCTTTATTTTTGGAGCTTTTTTATGGGTAGTTAAAATGGTAAAAGAAAAAAGATTTCTATTTAGTCATACTGCATTGGATTATCCGTTTGTGATATTTGTTTTATTTGCTCTGTTATGTAGTTTACTCTCTAAATATGTGTTGTTTAGTTTAAATTCAGTTAGAAGTTTGGGACTTGTAACTTTGTTTTTTCTAATTCAGGCTAATGTCAAGAAAAGAAAAGATATTGATTTACTGTTATTGGTCTTAGTGGTTTTTTCTTCATTTTCAGCATTATATAGTATTATCCAGTATCTAACAGGATGGGACTTTTTAGGAAATCAACGATTTGTAGTTTCAAAAAGGAGCACTGGGTTTTTTGATATGCCCTTAACATTTGGTGAATATATAGGTATGATATTTCCCATTACCCTAACCTTGTTTATCTATGTAAAAGAGAAAATAAAAAAGATTATTTTTGGTATTGGAAGTATTCTTTGTTTTTTGGGCGTTATTTTTTCAGCCACAAGAGGTGTGTGGTTAGCAAATATATGTGTTATCTTATTTTTATTCATTTTTGGGACAAGAAAATTAAAGATATATGGAGTTGCAATTATAATAGGTTTTATTTTGATTTGCTTATTATTCCCAGAAATATCTTTTTTTAAAAGATTTAAAACAATATTTCCTCCTTCTGATTCTTCAAGTATGAATAGAATCTATATGTGGAAAAGTTCAGTACATATAATAAAGGCTCATCCTTTATTTGGAGTAGGTTGGGGTTGTTTTAAGAAATTCTATCCATTATACATTCTTCCTCAAGCAGCGGGTATATATTCTCATACACATAATAATTTTATTAATATTGCTATAAATACTGGAATAATAGGATTAGGAATCTTTTTATGGATTATTATTGTTATATTCAAAAAGGCTTTTTTACTCATAAAAGAAAAAAATAGCTTAAAAATAATTTATTTAGGTTTAACAGCTAGTATAATTTCTTTTTTTGTAAGTGGACTTACAGAGTCTAACTTTATGGATTCTGAAGTAGTAATGCTTTTTTATTTTGTAGTGAGTTTATTATTTTTACTGCCCAAACTGGCAGGTAAAAAAGTAAACAGTAATCATTAAACTTAAGACTTATAAACTTTATTTTAAAGGAGTATAGGATATGGAGACTTTAGGAAGTTTAATTGATAAGTTAACCATAAAAAATATTAGATTATTTCATTTAAAAAGGAAAAAGGAAAAAAAGAAAACGAGCATAGTAAAAAGACAAATTAGACTTCTTCAAGATGAAATAGAAGGTTTTTTGAGTTTAGCAATAATGGGTAAGATTCCGCTTACTGATGAAAAGTTTAAATTATATAATGTTGGTTTAAAAAGAAAGAAGTTTAAATCTCATTTTGGCGAGCTTATTAATAATCTTTCTCATACAAACATAAAGCTTTGGTATTTAGAGGATGAAGTTAGAAAGAAAGATGTCCCTGATAAGTATATAGTCAGAATAAAACGGCAAATTGATTATTATAACCAAATAAGAAATGATTTAATAGATAGTATTGATAGACTTTTAAAAAAAAGATGTTCTCAGGCAAGGAAAAATGACACCTAAAAATGAAAGACTAAAAATTCTTATTATTCGCCTAAGTGGTTTGGGTGATGTTGTTCATACTTTACCTTTTCTTGTAAATTTAAGATATAACTTTCCTGAGGCATATATAGCATGGTTAGTAAAAAAAGAGTTTAAAGAACTATTAGAGAATCATCCTGATTTAAATGAAGTAATTCTTTTTAATAGGAAAAGCATCTTTTCTTTAATACCTCTTATTAAAATATTAAGGGAAAAAAGGTTTGATATTGTATTTGACCCTCAACGACAGTTTAGAAGTGGATTTTTTGCCTGGGTAAGTGGTGCAGAAAAAAGAGTTGGGTTTAGTTTTTCTTTTAGTAAAGAGTTTAATTGGCTTTTTATAAATAAATCTGTAAGGATTAAAGATAAAGAAAAACATATGATAGAGAAAGTGGGCGCTCTTATTAGGGGAGTCCATAAAGAAAATAAATTTAGAGGATATGGTTTAAGAATTCCAGTAAGTAATGTGGCAAAAGATTTTTTAGATGACATAAGCAAGGATGAAAATAGGCCTTTAATAGGAATAAACCCTGGTTCAAGTAGAGTATGTAAAATTTGGCCAATAGAGAAATACGCAATCCTCTCAGATAAAATATTGGAAGAGTTTGATGTTAATTTGATATTCTTCTGGGGTCCAAAAGAAAGAGGTCTTATTGATTCCATTGTGTCTTTAATGAGAAATAAACCTTTAATTGCTCCTTCTACAGGGATTAAGGATTTGCTTTATTTTTTTCAACATATTAAACTTCTGATTGGGTCTGATAGTGGTCCTTTACACTTGGCAGTTGCTGTTGGTACAAAGGTTATTGGGTTATATGGCCATACAGAGCCTATGATATGGGGACCATATGGTGAAAAAAATGTTGCTATTAAAAAAGATATAAGCATTATAGGTTGTCCTAAAAAAAGATGCAGATTCTGTAAAAGAGATGATTGTATGGAACTAATTACAGTTGAGGATGTTTTAAGTAAGGTAAGGGAAAATTTAAAGGAACATGTTATAATCTCCCAAACTGAACAGTTAAAACCCAATATTGAGAAGAGCGCAATTTAAGTTTTGAAACACAAGGTTTGATAGTTTTTTTCTGGAATTATAGAGAGGAAATTTTGTAGAATGAAAACAATCGGAGTAATTCCATTACGATATAAATCAACTCGTTTTCCTGGA
>CAYYAU010000210.1:0-2917 GCA_964469765.1 uncultured Clostridia bacterium
CCAATGGCAATCTATGAGCAAGGCATATAATTATGCAATTAAACAATTTGAGAATGATTTGCCTGATTTATTTATATTTTTACACGATGATATAGGAAGTCCAGAGGATAATCCCTGGGGAGATTTTTTGAAATATGCTCTAGATATGGAATATGGAGTGGCTGGAATAGTTGCCAGACATCAGGGGAAAATGGTCTGGGCAAAAGATATTAGATTTCCCTTATCGGTCCAAACCCTAGATGAATGTTTTTTAGCTATCCGTCCTGATATTTTTTATCCTCATTTTGATGAGAGGTTCAATCATTGGCATCAATATGGAGCGGATATTTGCCTAGAAGCTTTATCCAGAGGATTGAAAAATTATATTTTTCCGTGTAAACTGGAACATCGGGGCGGGAAATTGGGGATACATATAGATGGGGATAACTTCAGGCGAGAGTGGGTTAAATTATGTGAAAAATGGAAAGATAAATTCCCGCAAATAGAAAGGACTTAAAAATGGATATTTGGGAAAAAGCCAAATCTCTCTGGATTCAAAAGGAAAAAGAATTTAAAGAATTTTTTAAGTATATTCAATCCCAGAATGTAAAAAATGTCTTGGAGATAGGCACTTGGCGAGGGGGAACTGCCCTAATGTTCTCCACACTGGGGGGATTGGTAATTACCATAGATAAAGAACTGGGAAATTCTGAATGGGGAGATATAAAAAATATTATTAAAATTACTGCCAATTCGCAGGATGAAAGAACATTGGAATGGATAAAGGAAATAATGAAGCAAAAAAATCTGGAATGTTTTGACCTGCTTTTTATAGATGGAGACCATAAATATGAATCAATAAAGCAAGATTTCAAGAATTATTCTCCTCTGGTAAAAACAGGAGGAATAATTGCTTTCCACGATATTTTACCTATCTGGGGAATAGATTTAATAAAGGGAAAAACCCCCCAAACCTTAACGGAAAGATATTTAGGAAACGAAATTATTATTCCCGATATAGCCGAATGGGAAAAGATTGTTTTCCGTCCCTCCCGGGAAATTCAGGTTGCCCATTTCTGGGGAGAAATAAAAGCAAAATATCAATATAAGGAATTTGTTGACTATACTCATCCATATTGGGGAGGGATAGGAATTATTAACTGGGAAGGAGAATTTAAATGATTAGCATAATTATTCCTAATTGGGACAATCTGGAAAACCTAATACTTTTAACCCAGAGTATTATATCTTGTTTAGAGCCTCAATATCACGAGCTATTGTTTACAATCCAACCAATTGATGACTCCAGAAAAGACCAGGAATACAAAAATAAAATTCAGCCTTTTTTTGACCTTTTGAATAAAGAGGGATTTTTTTGTAGGATTCATTACCCTGAAACCAATATTGGCTGGACAGGGGCAATTAACTGGGGATTAGATAAAGCAGAAGGAGATTTTTTAGTTATGTTAAATGATGATGTAATTTTATCCCCAGATTGTTTTACCAGAATGATAATGGCAATGGATATAGCTGAAAAGGAATTACACTCACAGGTGGGATTAGTGGGACCGGTAAGTAATAATGTAGGAGGTCCTCAGAAAATAATTAACTGGCAATATCATCCCCCTACCCAAGAAGCGGTTAATCAATATTCCAAATCGCTTAATTCTCCGACCGAATTTACCTTAACTCATTTTTTATCAGGATTTTGTATTCTATTTAATAGAAAAGTTTATCAAGATATTGGTGGTTTAGATGATTTATTTTTCCCGGCGGGATATGATGATAATGATTTAATTTTAAGGGCACAGGCAAAAGGATGGAAAAGTATAATTGCCAATAATGTTTATATCTGGCATAAAGGTTCACCTACTCTGGATAAAATTCCTGAAATTCAGAGGGGGATGGCTAACAGACAGAAATTTATTGACAAATATTGGCAGTTAAGAAAAGACTGGAAACCCAAACTTATTGCGGTATATAGAGTAAGAGCAGATGAAAAATATTTAGAAAAAAGTTTAAAAAAAGTGTCCGAATTTGCAGATAAAATCGTTCTATTAGTGGATATAAGGCATTTATCTTTAGCAGAGACTTGGATAAATAAAATGGAGGAATTGAAAGTAAAATATTCTAAAATTCAAACTATTGCTTATATTTACCCAGATGAGCCTTTCAATGAGCGAGCGGAAAGGAATTTAGCCTTAAAATTAGGGTTTGATATAGCGGATATAGAAAAAGATTGGATGATTTCCATAGATGGAGATGAAATACCAGAATTAACCAGAGAAGATGTAGAAAGGTTAATGAAGCCCCCCAATCCTCATATTAAAGCCTATGGATTTACTTGGTATAATTTCTGGGATAGTGAGGAACATTTCAGAATAGATGATGTCTGGGGGAATATAAGGGGAGCAAGAATGTTTAAAATAGAGCCTCACCAATGGATTATACGGGGAACAGAACAGGGATTACATTGCGGGAATATTCCCGAAATTCCCAATGGTTATCAAAGGTTAACCAGTTTTAGAATTTTACATTATGGATATATAAGCAGGGAAGATAGGGAAAGAAAATTTAATTGGTATAGGGAGATAGACCAAGATAAAAGACCTGAACTAATCGGGGGACGGGGGGATTATAGTCATCTAATCAGCCCCACTATAACTTTAAGAAAATTCCAGCCAAAGAATGATATTGGATTATGTATGATTATGAAAAATGAGGAGAAAAATGTTGATAAAGTTTTAGAACATATCTGGGCTTTCTTCAGGGAAATAGTAATTATAGATACTGGCTCTGATGATGATTCAATAAATAGAGCCAAGATTTATACTCCGAAAGTATATTCTCATCCCACTAATGATTTTTCAGAAGCCCGCAATCTGGCATTAAGTTATGCTACTACTGAATGGATATTTTGGCTGGATTTTGATGAGGA
>CAYYAU010000211.1:0-2907 GCA_964469765.1 uncultured Clostridia bacterium
TCCCAAATACTTTGTTTAGAGAAAAAGGCTGCAATTAATTCTACACAAATTTTACTTTATCTAAAAGAGAAATGTAAAAGCAGAAAAATGTTTCATATAGTAACAGAATCAGGATATAAAATTACTGCTACTGAAGACCATCCTTTTTTAACTCCGTCGGGAATGAAGGAATTAAAAGAGTTAAAAGAAGAAAATGAAGTTGCTATATACCCATTTGAGGGTGTTGAATATGAACCGCCTTCAAATGAAGCAATTATAACTGAAAATAATATAAAGGTAGTTTTAAACCAGTTGAATAAAGAAAATGCTGGTAATGCTGATATTCAAATTTTGAAGACTTTAAAGAAGAGAAATCTTTTACCATTGAGATATAATTCTTCTCAGTTGCCTTACATTCTTAAGGTTATGGGTTATTTATTAGGAGATGGTACAATCTATTTTGTAAATAAAAAAGGCAAGGGTGTTAGTTGGTTTTATGGAGAAAGGGAGGATTTAGAAAATATAAGAAAGGATATAGAAAAGATTGGGTTTACTCCTTCAAAGGTTTATTCAAGAAGAAGAAACCGCAAAATTCCTACATTATACGGTGAAGTTAAATTCAGAAGAGAGGAGTTTTCATTTAAAGTTTGTTCATCCTCCTTTGCAGTATTAATGAGAGCATTAGGTCTTCCTTATGGTAACAAAACAGAAAAAGATTATACCATTCCTTTATGGCTAAAAAAGGCTCCATTATGGTTAAAACGACTTTTTATTGCTTCATTTTTTGGAGCAGAATTATCAACCCCTGCTACAATTACTAGCCTTCCTCGGACATTCTACTGTCCAGCAATTTCAATAAATAAAAGAGAAGAATTTATAGAAAATGGTAAGAAATTTTTAAGTGATTTAAAGGATATTCTTAATGAGTTTGGGGTAGAGGTAAAGAAAATTTCTGAAAGGAAAGAATATATAAATAAAGATGGAAAAGTTTCTTATAGAATAAGAATGATTATTTCAGACAAACCGTCTTCATTACTTAACCTCTACAGAAAAATTGGGATTGAGTATAATAAAAAAAGAAGGTATTTTTCAAACTTAGCAGCTTTTTATATTTTATTAAAACAAAATGAAATTCATAAAAGAGAAGAGATTTCCCAAAAGATTAGAATGATAGGCCATGCAAATGGATATAGTGCCCAGACTATGTATAAACTAAATCTCTTCCCTGAGGTTAATTTAAGATTTATTGAGAGAAGTTTATATGAAAATAGAACCACCTCTGTTCGGATTAGGCAGAACTATATTGAATTTAAGGAATTCATAAAAGAAAAAACAAAAGGGTTAAAAGATAGCGGTGTTGTATGGGATAAGATTGTTTTAATAGAACCAACAGAACAAGAAGAGTTTGTTTATGATTTTACAGTAAAAGATCCTTCTCATAATTTTATTGCAAACAACTTTATAGTTTCAAATTGTGGTGTTCGGTTGATAAGGACAAACTTAGAGTTTAAGGATATAGAAAGAAAGTTAGAGAAGTTAATACCGGCTTTATTTTCAGCAGTTCCTTCTGGAGTTGGTTCAACTGGCAGGATAAACCTAACTGTTTCTGAAGTGAAGGATGTATTAAAAAATGGAGCAGCATGGGCAGTAAAAAAAGGCTATGGCTACCAAGAAGACCTTATTCACACTGAAGAAGAAGGAAGAATGCCAAATGCTGACCCTGAGGAAGTTTCTCAACGTGCGTTAGAAAGAGGAAAGAACCAGTTAGGAACATTAGGAGCTGGTAACCATTTTCTTGAGATTCAGATAGTTGATGAGGTATATGATGAACACATTGCCCAAATATTTGGTTTATTTAAAGGTCAGATTACTGTAATGATTCATAGTGGCTCAAGGGGGCTTGGTTACCAGGTGTGTGATGATGCAATTAAGGTTATGCAACAGGCGGTGAGAAAATATAATATCTCTCTTCCTGATAGACAGCTTGCGTGTAGTCCTGTTAATTCTCTGGAAGGACAAAACTATATAAAAGCAATGTGGTCAGCAGCAAACTATGCATGGGCAAATAGACAGTGTATGATGCATTGGACAAGAGAAACATTTGAAAAGGTTTTAGAAATAGGACAAAAGGATTTAAGTATGGAGTTAGTGTATGATGTTGCACATAATATCGGCAAGATTGAAGAACACTGGGTAAGTGGACAAAAAAGAAGGTTATGTATTCATAGAAAAGGAGCAACTCGTGCTTTTCCTGCACATACACAAGGTATTCCTGAGGAGTATAAACAAGCGGGTCAGCCTGTTTTAATCCCTGGGAGTATGGGAACGCACTCCTATGTGCTTGTTGGAACAGAAATGGCAATGAAACAAACATGGGGGTCAACTTCACACGGTGCAGGTAGGGTATTAAGCAGAACAGCTGCTTTAAGACAAGTAAGAGGAGAAACATTAAAAAAACAACTTCAGAGTCAAGGTATAGTTATATATTCAAAAGGATATAAAACCTTAGCTGAAGAGGCTCCTTTAGCATATAAGGATGTAGACTTAGTTGTGGATGTATGTCACAAAGCAGGCATCTCAAAAAAGGTAGTCAGAATGAGGCCAATTGGTGTAATTAAAGGATAATCCCTCCTTAAACACTTTACTATATTAAGCATATTTCATTATTACCCCTGCCTGTAGAAGGGAAAAATTCTAATAATCTACCACATTTATTTGTAGGATTTGAAAGTTTAACCTGAACCTTTGTGGTTTAGGCTACTTATCTGCTGGGATAGAAATTCGAAATTTGAGAGCTGATGAGAAGAACTACAAATCCGCCAGAAGGATGCTGGATTAAAACTTCCTAAGAGTTTTATATCCCCCGAGTAATCGGCGGGATAAAGAGTTTCTAACATCTTCACTGCGCTAGAATAAACTTCAGGGTCG
>CAYYAU010000212.1:0-2894 GCA_964469765.1 uncultured Clostridia bacterium
ACTTTGAAATTGCGGGTAATCGGATTATGTGTTCTTACTGATAAGAAGATGGAATTATAGGGAAAGATATGCATTATTCCAAATAAATATAAAATATAAATACTTTCAATGTATTAAAAATGGAGAAGTGTTTTGCCTGAAAGTGCCTTGGGGTGGCTGATGGGGTTTGAACCCACAACCACTGGAACCACAATCCAGTGCTCTGCCAATTGAGCTACAGCCACCGTTCTACGCGCCTGGGGCGATTCGAACGCCCGACCCACTGCTTAGAAGGCAGTTGCTCTATCCAGCTGAGCTACAGGCGCATAAACCCTTTCTTTTCCACCGCGTAGGTGGAACTTACTATTTTATTACATATTGTAACAATTGTAACAAAATTTTTATTTATATGCAAGTAGCTATTCCACTTTCCAACTCATAGCTAGCAGTGAATTAACCAAATGTTTTTCTAATCCAATCACCAATATAATGTGTGCTACCTATAACTATTAAAGCAATAGCCATATGTTCCATCATAACTTTCCAAAGTTTGGTCTTTTGCTTCTTAGCCATTTGAAGGCTGAAAATTCCCAGTAGAAATAAACCCCAAATAATACTAACTATAATTGCTGTTGACAGCTGGAACAACAGAACAGGAACAACAAATGTAAATGCAAAAATAAATTTGAACAAAAAAGTAGCAATAGTTGACTCCCATATTTCTTTCACAGTATGCTTATTTTCCGACTCTTCAGACATATGTATGCCCATTGCATCCGAAAAAGCATCCGCTATTGCTATTGTTAATACACCGCCCATAACCGCAAGTTTTGAATGGGTCCCAGAGTGTAAACCAACCATTAATCCAAGAGTTGTAATAATTCCAGAAGTTAACCCGAAACTAAATCCTGTTTTCAGTGAATGCTTCATCATCTCTCACCTCAAAGATTGACAATAACCCTCCCCTCCCAATATTCTAACATTCTTAAGAATATTAGAATTTATTTGCAAATTCAACAAACATCTTACCATAAGGTGAAAGGGAATGAGTAACTGAACGACTTTTATATCTTTTATTTAAAAGGCCTGCATGAACAAGTCTTCTGGTATGCTCAGAAATTGTCTTGATATTACAATTTAATCGTTCAGCAATTCCTTCTAGAGTTATACCTTCATTTTTAGCAACCAAAAATAGAATATCTAATCTGTGATGATTAGCCGCTCCCTTAAAATGTCTTTCCAACTGCTTGCTCTTTTTCATAATTTGCCTCTTATCACAATATTCTAATATTCTCAAGAATGTTGGAATATTATTGACATTAAATAGGTTCTATAACTTAAAATATTTTCAATGTCTTTTCAATTATTAAAGTTGTTATTTCTATAATTATTACTTCCTTTGTCAAAATAAATCCATCTTTTTTATATTTTATCGTTTGGTATTTATAACTTTTTACCAAAAAGTTTCTTGCTTTTTTATCACATAACTTAAAATAATCTAACTGTTTTATTTATTTTCTAAAATTGGTATATTTCGCAAAGCGCCCTTCATCTCTTCTCACTCCTACAAAAGAAAAAAACAAATTAACTATTTTTATATCACAGTTGTTAAACGCAGTGCCAACCTATGAGAAAAAAACAAAATCTTTTTTCCGCCACCTTCTTTTTGGGCAAATTTTGGGTGGGGGTAAAATTTGCCCACTTTTATTGATGTCCAAAGAGCGAGTTTTCTATATTTTGCTCTTATCAGATTTTCCTCAAATGTCTATTATACTTGAACAACCTACAATCGTGAAGCAAAACTTTTCATCAGCATAATTATTCACTAAAATTATAACTCCAAATCCTCCCAATTGCTAAAATCACCATCCTTGAGGTCTTTACTCGCCCTATCAAAATAAATCCATCTTCCGCGATAATTTCTATCAGTATTTGTAACTATCCCACCAAAAAGTTTTTTACCCTTTTTATTCTCATTTTGAATATATTTATAGAGTCCATTTACTTTGGGCCCTGCAACCTTTTGCATCAATCCAGCTTTTGTGTCAAATAAACCTATCCTCCCATCTTTTAGCTTTACAATAAAATCAATATAAAATGGCTTATCTTCGCCATTATTATAGGGCACAGCAAAGAAAGTTGCGTCTCTATCACCGTTTTTAAACCACCGCTCAACCTTTTCTGACCCCTCTAAAAATTCTATAAAAGCTGTTTCTGTCTTCCACCGCCTATTGTTATAAAATGGCTGCATGATAGACCGATTTCTGGATTCTTCGGTATAATCTTCTCCAAAAGTTAGAGATTGTGGTATATTCCATTTCTCCGTAAAAATAAGTTCCGGTTCTCGCTTTGTCACCTCCTTTTGATATTCTGCTTTACTTTTATCAACGGAGCTGTCCAAATAAAAGAAAGCTCTGTCCTAACTTCTGGATCATCAACCAATTGTTTTAGAAACTGCGCCATCATTATTGTTTTACCCGAACCAGTAGGTGACTTAAAAACCAACTTCTTTTCACCTGAACGCGTCAGGAGTCGTTTAGCTTTGCTTAATAAATCATCTATCGCGTTTTCTTGATAAATTTTTAGTTGCATAATTTACCTAAAAATCCTCCTATACACCCTCAAAATTGCTTCAGGGATAGGAGATAGTTTAATTTTTTGTTTAATATCAGCAAATTCTTCATCAAAGGTTTCATCGCTTAGGGAGAAAACATAGACGCTAAATTTGCCTTTAATATCTTTAATTGCTTTTTTAAATTCTGGAATTGCTAATTGGTCAAAGATTATACCTGTATAATGTTTGTTATTTTTGAAAATCTTAAAATGTTTTTTATCTAAAACTTTTTCAAAAGTTTCTTCTTTTACACAAAGCATTTCCGTAGCTTGCTGAGTGAGTTTTACTTTATTTTTATCTG
>CAYYAU010000213.1:0-2889 GCA_964469765.1 uncultured Clostridia bacterium
ATACCTTAACTTTTTAAGGCTGCTGGAAAACTACCTACTAAAACTTGACACTATGCCCCCGTATTGCCTCATTAATAAATGTTACCGAAAGGATATTTAAATATAAAGAGCATTTTTATTATTGTTGTTGAGTCGATTGCGTCCCCAAAATTGATATACTCTTAATTCCATTTTAACTCCTCAAAGAATTTATCCCAATCCTCTTTATTTTGTTTAAGAACCCTTAATTTAAGTAAAGCCTGGACTCCTTCTTTAGACCAGCTCATCCCCTGTTTTTTAAATCTCCTGCCAATTATTATCTCAATATTCTTCTCCACTGCACCACTACCTACTTTCTTGATTGCAAAATCTTTGGACCCGTATATCCCTTCTCTGTTGTTTTTAAGATACTCCAGGAGATTGTTTATCTCCTGTTTTTCTTTAGTTAAGGCTTTGTATTTAGTAGCTAAGGTATCTATTATTCTGTTTGCTCTTCCTTCATAAAGATATTTTAAAAATAGAGTGTTAAGTCTTTTATTTTCTCTCATCGCTCTTCTTATATTCTTGGTTAAGTGCCACCAGTCCAGATGGTATTTGGCATCAGGGAAGTGAAGGTTCTTTATCTCTTTTATCCATCTGTCTCCATCTCCTATTAAAAGCTTATCCTTTATCGAGGTAATATTCAGTTTGTCTTCTAAAAGAGAGTATAAATTGTTCCCAAAAGTATGTGTATCTTCTACTCCAGCATAAATTATCTTGTTTTCTAAGTAGTTTCTATTATTTCTTTTCTTTATCCCTGTATAACAGATAGCCAGCTTTGTCTCTAAATTCTCTCTTGTAGCCCTGCCTTTATGCTGTTTATGAATTGAGGTCCCATCTATTTCTATAATTGCTTTTAGATATTTAGATTTTGAAGGTAATTTAAGGTTGTTTAAGATATCCTGGGTTCTAATTTTTTCTCTTATCTCTAATAATTTCCCTAATCTTTTTATCCAATACCAGATAAGATTTTTACCTATATACTCTGATATCTCCTTTGATAAAAGATAAGCGGCTTTGCGATATGTGTAATCAGTAGCAAGTTCTGAGGCTCTCTTTAAGATGTAGTGGGTAGCTTTTAAAGGATTCAGATTTATTACTTTATCCAGTAAATAATAGTTTTTTTCTTTGAATTTTATTCTCCATCTGCTTATTCTGATAATTCCTAATCGAGTATAAAGATAACAGCTAAAATTTCCTAATTTAGTAGCTTTCTTCAACTTATTTAACCTTTTCTCTTCTATTTTCTTTAAAATCTCTACAAATATCATCTTACCTATTCGATTCCTTTCTCTAAAAACAAATTCTTCGATACTATTGACATCTCTTAATTTATTTGGTATTTTTAATTTGATTTTTAGTTCAATTTGCATAGGCTCACCTCCTTCCTTTAGGAGGTTGAGCCTATTATATTTTTAGAAAAATTTCAAGTTATTTTTTAATAGTTTTTATACTTATTTATCACATATCAAAATTTAGGACGCATCCATCTATTCCAAGCTAATCAGAAAAGTATACGCTTTTTAATAAAGTAAACTGAAGGGAAAATTTTTAATAAGGTTAAACTCCTTTGAAGAGCAAAAATCTAAATTCATATCGAAGAAGCTTTTATTGACAAAAAGTTTATATTTATGTTATACTTTAAAAAATGGTGAAAAGAATTATTATATTAATTATAGGTATAGGAGCTATATATATAATAGGAAGGGTATTTTCTCATTCTTCTACAACTACTCTCAACAAAATTCCGGCTTCTCCTCCCATTGTCTATGAAGAAAAGTCAAAGAAATTACAAGATTTCGCCTTAAGTGGCCTTCTTCCTCTCTTTCCTAAAAAATAAGTGCTTAAGATTTTCTTTTATCTAAAAAGAAGTTACTTTTTGCCTCAGTTTTGGTTTTCTTCTTAACTTCAGCAGCAATATTAGTTACTTCCGCATAACTCTTAATATCTCGATGTTGATTAGTTACTCCTGATAAAGAAATACTCATAATAGGAAACTGTTTTATTGAACCATCTCGGGCAGTAGAAATAATATAGCCTCTTTCTATATCTTCTTTACTATAAAAAGAAGGGATACGTTTATCAAATTCAGAAATAATATAGTTTACTATACCTTCAGTATTTTCTGGGGTAGTCAAAATAACAAAATCGTCGCCTCCTTCGTGGCCTAAAAAATCAGAAGAGCCCCCTTTTTTATCAATAGCTTCCTTTAAAATCTGGGCAGTTAATTTTATTGCCTCATCTCCTTTCGCCAACCCATATTTATCATTAAAAGCCTTAAAATTATCTAAATCACAGTAAATTACCACAAATTTCTCTCCTTCTTTAATTTTCCTTTCTATCTCTTCTCTTATCACAATATTTCCTGGTAACTTAGTTAAAGGATTAACATTCTCAGCTTTTTCTTTCATCTTAATAAGTTGGGTAGTCATAAAATTAAAAGTCTTAGCTAAATCTTCTAACTCATCACCGGTATTGACTACCACCCGCAAATCAAGATGACCTTCAGCTATCTTTTTAGCAGCCTGATTGAATACTCTGATAGGACCTATTACTATCCGAGAAAGGAATAGTCCAAAAAATAAGTTAATGATTATTAAACCACTCCCTATAAGGAAAGCGGGCAGATAAATTCTTCTCAAAACAGTCCAGATATCTAACAAGGAAAGAGAAAATTTTAAGATATAAGGATTATCATTATTCAAGAGTAAATATAAAAAAATTTTCCGAGAATCCTTATCCACAAAAACCTTAGTTTCTTCCTCTCTTAGTTGTGAAGAAAAAGCCAAATCTCGAAATTCAATTTTTTCTCCTTTTAATCCCTTTTCTGTAGAAGAAACAATTTCTCCTCCTTTTTTAAAAATATAAGCC
>CAYYAU010000214.1:0-2874 GCA_964469765.1 uncultured Clostridia bacterium
CTAAAAATTCAATTACAAGGTTTATAAACCAAACTGACAAATCTATTAAAAGAGAGACAGATCTTCTAAAAGAAGTAACTCGTAGAATTCCTTCAGATAATCCCCCAGTTAGAATTTACTGGTCAACCGCAAGATGGCTTTCACCCAAAGATTTATATTTTAAGAATTTAAGGCAATATTGCTTAGATCAGTTATTGGTATTTGATATCGACGGTTCCTCAATTCATAGAACCTTTTTCCCTTGTTTAATTTCTCCTAAAACTGGCTTATGCAATTATTGCATAGAATTTGCCCTCCTTCACACTCAAAGATTATTAAAATTTCTGAAAAATTTAGGCTTTCGAGAAATTGAGATTGTGTTTAGTGGGAGACAAGGCTTCCATATTTATGTATTTGATAAACCAATAGGATTAGAACAACGAGTGAAAATTATTAAAGAGCTTAGAAAAAGAAAGATCAAAGTTGATGAATTGGTAACTTTAGATAAAAAATCGATTATCACCTTCCCTTCTTCTTTGCATGGATATTCGATGTATTTAACTAAGGAAATAAGAAAAGAAAAGATAAAGACCCTTTCCTTAAAGGATTTAGAAAAAGTATGATAAACGAAAAGGATATTTTATTGAATTTATTACGGCTTTTTTCAAAAGATATTTCTCTTAATCAAGTAAGAAGAGTTTTAAGAATGCGAAAAGATACCTTTACGATTTTGTTAAAGCAAGCAATTGAGTCGAAACTTCTCACAAAAAAGAATAATCGATACATTCTTACACTAAAAGCCCGGCAATTGATTGAAAAAAATTATTCCAATTTCTTTCGGTGCAATTGCAATATCGGTTTCAAAATTCCAAGAAAGCTTCTTTCAAAAGCTAATGAATATCGTAAATTAAGGGTTGTTCCCAATATAGAAATTGATCAATGTCCTACTGCCCCAGAGGATCTTGCCTACAGAATTGTATTTATGTACGAAAATGGGGATTTAAGCGATAAACGTATTCTTTGTATTGGAGACAATGATTTTGCTTCTTTATTAATGTTTGAAATTGCAAGACCTAAGGAAGTGGTAGTAATAGATATTGACGACAGGGTACTAACTACAATTCAAAAAATATCTAAAAATCAAAAATGGCCAATCAAAACAAAAAAATTTGATATTCGAAAATTTTCAAAAGAGAATTTCCCTAAAGATTTAGAAAGTAAATTTGACGTTTTCCAGACAGATCCTCCCTATACTGAGGTGGGCTTCAAATATTATCTTGCTTTAGGAATGACAGCCTTGAAAAGAAAAGGAATTTGTTATGTAGTGGCTCCTCATATGAATTTGGAAGATTGGAGTGATGAGTTACTTTACGAGATCGAAAAATTTCTTTTAGAACATGGATTTTTAATTACTGACATTCTTTCCTCTTTTCAATCATTTATTGACAAATACGGAATAATTTCTAGTATAATTAGAGCAGAAAGGACAAATCTCATTAGAAAGTCCTTTCCAGCTCTTAAACAATTAAATATAGATAAATTTTATACCATTCGATAAAGAGGTAGAAATATGGCTATAATAGGACTTACAGGAAGAATAGGGAGTGGAAAGACTACACTTAGTGCTTACATCCAAGAAAAGTATAACTTTCAGAAGCTTAGCTTTGTGGACAAGATTCTTATCCCAGAGCTTCGGAAACGAAAAAAGACTGTCAATCGAAAAAATCTCCAACAGGTCGGAAGAGAGTTTTATCTAAAATACGGAGATATAGAATTCACTAACTTGCTTCTGGAAGGAATAGATCTTGCAGAAAAATGGATTATCGATGACATTCGATACCCTTTAGCAGTTAATTATATTAGAAATCGATTTTTAAATAATTTTTGGCTAATTGGCATTAAGACCAATACTCAGATTAGATTCCAAAGGATTCTTGCACGAGGAGAAGAAGGAAGAATCTCATGTCAAGATTTTTTGAAGATGGATTCGGCTCCTACCGAACAACAGATAGAAAAGGTGCTTTCTCAAGCAGATTATTTTATTGAAAACAATGGGCCAGTTGCTGAACTTTATCAGCAGTGCGACAAACTATTAAGAGAGATTCTCTTTAAAAAATAACTCTATTAAGCCTAGAATCTTTAAGTATTGAAGACTCTGGGCTTTTTTATTTCCACCTCTCTTTTCTACAAGGACATAAAGAATTCGCTAGTTTAGATTTTAAATCTCCAATAAAAGGTTGACAAAAAGAAATCCGAAGATTTAATTTGTCACAAATCTTTCTTAATTTTTTAGCCATCGCAACCCTATATTGATAGGAAGGTAGAAAGTCAGTTTTCCCTACTTGTTCACTAAGAACTTTCTTAAAATATTTATAATACTGAGGTGAATTTACTTTTATTGCTTCCTGGAATCGATAATTCATCTTTAAAAATCCGGTACTAATTTCAATAACTCCCGCTTCTTTAGCTTTTCTAAATACCTCCCAAATTTCTTTTTCTTTATCATTCATCCCTGGGATGATAGGCTTATAAAGTAAAATTACTCTTATTTTGTTCGAAGTTAATTTTTTAATTGATTTAGAGGGGAAATTTCTAGAATTATAGGGCAAATTTGGTTCTAGTTCTCTTAATCCTGTATAGGTAAACATTATCTCTGCCCTTCCATGTTTTTTTATCGCTTTAATAACATCATCTTTTGCAATTAAAGGAGATTTAGTGCCAATAAAGACATTTTTTCTTTTCAAAACTCCCAAGGCTTTATGAATTTGCTTAAAGAAGATGCTTAATTTTGAGCCAAAATCCATAATTGATCCCACATGGATAGGCCAACCTTGTTTGATTATTTTTCTCAATTTTGGTTTATTCAAATCCTCTTGAAGTTTTTTATCAAAATCA
>CAYYAU010000215.1:0-2870 GCA_964469765.1 uncultured Clostridia bacterium
ACCATTTTTTTCTGAAAAAATATCAATAGATCCTTTATATGAACCATAAGAAACTTCTTTTTCAATTTCAATATCTTGAAACATATCTTTAAGTTTTTCTTTTTCAATAAAATTTTTATATTTTTTATAAAATTTTTAAAAAAATTTAATTTTTTTTAAATTTTTAATAATTTTATTTTTAAGAAAAATTTTATCAATTAGAAATTTCAAATTAAGATTTTCAATTTCTTTATTTAAAAAAGCTTTATAAAAAATCTCATGAGCTATTTTTCCTAAGGTCATATCTAAATCGCTTCTATTAAAATAAAAAAATGTCAAAGGATTGCTCAAGCAGTTCTAAAAAAAGTTGAAACTATTGAATGGGAAGAGGTAGTATCGTTAGATAACACTTCAAGAAATACTGGCGGTTTTGGAAGTACAGGAGAGTAAAGACAGAAAACCAAATGAAAAATCCAAAATCCAAATACTACAAAATCTCCTCTAAACGGAGAGCGGACAGGCAAAATAAATCCAAAATTTGGATTTTGAAATTGGGATTTATAAGATGATCGATGCTTGGAGTTGTAGGTGTTTGATTCATCAAGATGGCATAGGAGAATAGGATTTTTATGAAGGTTGAACTTATCTCAATCACACCTAAAGCAGAACAAGTAATTGAAAAAGCAGGCCGGGTATGTTACCTTTCCTTTGACAAAAAACAAGCAGGTAGTGAAAAAGAGTTCATAAAAAGACTTATTCGGATGGGCCATACTTCTGTATTGGAACATGCGAAAGCCACTTTTTTAATAAAGGGAGCTTCTCGGAGTTTCACTCATCAGTTAGTTAGGCATCGGTTATGTTCCTATTCTCAGCAATCCCAAAGATATATTAATGAGAGAAATTTTAGTTATATCATTCCAGAAAAAATTAAAAGGAACCAGAAGGCTTTTAAGATATTTGAAGAGTTCATAAAAAAAAGTAAACACACATATGTAAAACTTAAACAGTTAGGTATACCAAATGAGGATGCTCGTTTTGTTTTACCTAATGCAATAGAAAGTCAGATTGTGGTTACAGCAAACTTTAGAGAGTTAAGACATATTTTTATTTTAAGAGGAGCAAAATCTGCCCAGTGGGAAATACGAATGGTTGCAATTGAGATGCTTAGAATTATGAAAAAGAAAGCTTCTTCTGTTTTCTTTGATTTAGAGATTGATAATAATGTTATTGTTCAAAAATTTTAATATTCTTCTCTAAACTCCCATCTTTTATGAATTCAGGTAAACAATACAAAAATAGTTTCATCTTAAATAAAAGGTATTTTACTATTAAAAACAAGAGATTCTTAAGTTACTAGACCGCTAAGATATGTGTTGGCAATTTTAACTCTTGAATTGAAAGGGAGTCAACTATTTAAAATAAAATGAATAATCTACTTAAAGCGCCTATTTTCACTAAGCAAAGCATAGATAGTTCTCAGAAGCTTGGTAGAGGTAGCCACCACAGCTTCTTTGTAGGATTTACCATCTTGCTTTCTTTTCTTAAGGTAGTACTCTCTAAAATAAGGCGAATTCCTCTTGACGCAGCCGGCCATTATCCAGACCACTCTGCGCGCATGAGCATTGCCTCTTTTAGATATTCTCCAACTTGCCTTAAATCTGCCGGACTGCTTAATTACCGGATCAAGCCCACAGAAGCCAACAAGCTTTCTGTAATGCTCAAATCTTTTAATATCCACAAGCTCGGCCATAAGATAAATCGCGCTTTCCTCACCTACGCCGGGGATAGAGCAAAGAATTTCTATCTCTCTTTTGAAGAGTTTTTCTGCCTTCTCTTCAATCAACTTACTTATATGTTCTCTTTCTTCAAACAGACCATTGAGTCTTCTTATCTTTATCTTAAGCAACTGTTCATAGTCAGGCCAGTTACCAGCGATAGAAGAACAAGCAAGATCATATATCTCTTTAGGAGAGAGGTTGGATTTTCTCCCCCGGCCTTTATTCGAAAATTGCTTGGCGATTCTAATGAATCTCGCTTTAGGGGTCCTTCTTATATTTGCTGCGCCTCCAGAATAAGAGAGGACCGACAAAAACTCCTGACTATATACCCTGGAGAGCTTTTCCGCCTCGGGAAAGACCAGGGAAAGCATTCTTTTAATTTCAGTTTTTGTCCTGGCAATATCCTGGGTAATTCTTTCCTTTTCTCTGACAAAGTATCTTACAGAATATCTTTTATCAACAGGGTTTCCCTTAAGTTCCTTCTGTTTAAACTCAAGGAATTCAGTTATTGTCCTAGAGTCTTTTTTATCGGTCTTGGTAGGCTTGTTATTGGTAAATTTGAAGAATTGATGGAGCATATAAGGATTCACCACTACACTATTATAGTCTCTTTCTTTGAGAAAATTAAGCAAATTATTATGGTATATTCCAGTAGGCTCCATACCTATAACTGCAGATTCTTTAAACTCACTGATTATTCGCTCAAAACCTCTAAATCCGTTTCTGTCCATGGTGAAGGTTCTGTTTTTGGTCAAAAATCTGCCGTTCTTTACAGATACTACAAAAGAATCTTTAGCTACATCGACTCCGCAAAAATACATAATATTACCACCTCCTTATTAAGATTTTTAGAGGGTATAAATGGTAGCACTCTCTCACTCAACCTCCCGCTTCAGATGAGCCATTTATGCTCAATCAACTTATATGAGACCAAGAGAGCACAAAATAAACTCCTTTATGAGCCTAAAAGCTCAGGAAAAATGATATTTTACCCTCTTGGTCTCTATTTTATCGAACAAATGGAGATGTATAAACATAAATTTAACACAATTTAAACTGGGAGGATATAATGGCATTTTTTATTGGGTATGAAAGAGAGGCGAGAAGAGCGTA
>CAYYAU010000216.1:0-2837 GCA_964469765.1 uncultured Clostridia bacterium
AATGAAAACAATCGGAGTAATTCCATTACGATATAAATCAACTCGTTTTCCTGGAAAGGCTCTGTATTTAATAAAAAATAAACCTTTGTTTTTATGGGTATATGAAAGAGCAATTAAATCTTCTCAGCTGAATGATGTTATTGTTGCTACTGAGGATAGAATCATTTACAATGAGTGTGTAAAAAGAAAGATTAAAACAGTTCTAACACCGCGATGTAAAAGCGGAACAGATAGGGTAGCCTGTGTTTCAGAGAATGTTGATGCGGATATTGTAGTTAATATTCAAGGAGACCATCCTTTAATTAATTATAATGATATTAATAGAGTTGCGTTAGAACTGAAAAAAAAGAAATCTTTAAATATGGTTACATTAATCACACAGTTAAAAAAAGATGTAGATAATCCTAATATTGTAAAGGTTGTAATAGATAGTGATGGGTTTGCCCTTTATTTTTCAAGGTCAGTGATTCCTTATACTTTTTCAAGTAAATGTAAATATTATAAGCATATTGGAATTTATGGATACAGAAAGAATTTTTTAATGAAAATTTCTAAAATGAAAAAATCCTTTTTAGAGAGGAGAGAAAAATTAGAGCAATTAAGAGTTTTGGAGAATGGATATAAAATAAAAACTATTAAAACGACGTGCGATTCTCCGAATATTGATACTCCAGAAGATGTGAAGAAATTTTATAATCTACTTAGGAGGTTAAATGACTAAATATATTTTTATAACAGGTGGGGTTGTTTCTTCCTTAGGTAAGGGTGTTACTGCTGCTTCAATTGGGTTTCTCTTGAAAAGTAAAGGGTTTAGAGTAAATATGTTAAAGTTTGATCCATATCTTAATGTTGACCCAGGAACAATGAATCCATATCAGCATGGTGAGGTGTTTGTGACAACTGATGGTGCTGAAACTGATTTAGACCTTGGTCACTATGAAAGGTTTTTAAATAAGAATTTATCAAAATACAATAATGTTACAACTGGTCAAGTATATGAGACTGTCTTGAGTAAAGAAAGAAATGGAGAATATTTAGGTGGGACTGTTCAGGTAATTCCTCATATAACAAATGAAATTAAATCAAGAATTAGAAGGATTGCTTCTAAACAGGATATTGTTATTGTTGAGATTGGAGGGACTGTTGGAGATATTGAGAGTCTTCCTTTTCTTGAAGCAATAAGACAGTTTCGTCAGGATGTCGGTAGAGAAAATGTTCTTTATATTCACATGACACTGGTTCCTTACATTAAAGCAGCTGAAGAAGTCAAGACAAAACCTACTCAACAGAGTGTAAGTAAATTAAGAGAAATAGGTATTGAACCACAAATAATTATCTGTAGAACCGAAAAGCATCTCAGTAAAAAGATTAAAGAGAAGATTTCATTATTTTGTAATGTAGAAGAGAACGCTGTAATTCAAGAAAAGGATGTTGGAGCAAATTATATATATCAAATTCCTCTTTTATTACACAAGGAAGGATTGGATGAACTTATTCTTAAATATCTCCACGTTCCACATAGAAAATCTGATTTGAAAGAATGGGAAGGTATTATTTATAAGTTGAAACATCCTTCTGATGAAGTAACTATTGGAATTGCAGGAAAGTACATTCAGCTTAAGGATGCATATAAAAGCATTAGAGAGGCACTTGTTCATGCTGGTATATCAAATAGTCTTATGATTAAGATGAAGATGATTGATACGGAAAAGATTAAAAGAATTGAGAAGGTTCTAAAGGACGTTGATGGCATATTGGTTCCTGGTGGTTTTGGTGTAAGAGGGATAGATGGAAAGATTAAAGTGATTAAGTATGCACGAGAAAATAATATTCCTTTTTTTGGTATATGTTTAGGTATGCAATGTGCTGTTATTGAGTTTGCTCGTTCTGTATGTAGTATGGTAGGTGCACATACATCTGAGATTAATCCAAAAACACCATATCCTGTGATTGATTTACTTGCTGAACAGAAAAAAGTTAGAAAAATGGGTGGCACAATGAGGCTTGGCTCATATTTATGTCATATTAAAAAAGGCACGTTGGCTTTTAATGCATATCGGCAAGAGAATGTAGAAGAAAGGCATAGACATAGGTATGAATTGAACAATAAGATTAGAGAGAGGTTAGAGAAGTTTGGACTTGTTGTTAGTGGTGAATATGAAAAGAAACATCTATCAGAGATAGTTGAGATAAAAGGACATAGATGGTTTGTTGGTGTTCAGTTTCATCCAGAGTTTAGGTCAAGGCCAGAAAATGTTCATCCTTTATTTAGAGATTTTGTGAAAGCCGCCTATGAATATAAACTTAATAGAGACCAGAAAATAGAAACTAAAAATTAAAACTGAAAACTGAGAAAGTAAATCTAAAATTAAAAAACTAAACATCAAAAGGAATAGATTAGTAATGTCCTGATTTATCAATCAAAGATGGGAAAGAGCAGGAGTAAGATTTTAATCAGTGAAGTCAATAGTTGGGTTTGATTTTTTTAACCAATGAAATAATATTCTTATATTCTTAAGAATATTGGAATAATAGACTTAATGGATTTTACTGGAGTTTTTTGTGGTTATCTCAATTTCCGCCAAAAGTGGACCTGCCCAGAGTATAACATTGGGCAGAAAAATAAGCAGCAATAGCGGATAAGGTAGGATAGAGATGACAAAAGAAATAGTAATAGGTAATTTCAAGATAGGAAATAATAACCCATTAGTTTTAATTGCGGGTCCTTGTGTTATTGAATCAGAAGATGTTACCCTTAATACCGCCTCTTTTCTAAAGGAAATATCTAAAAAGAAAAAAATTAGTGTAATTTTTAAATCCTCGTACGATAAGGCAAG
>CAYYAU010000217.1:0-2806 GCA_964469765.1 uncultured Clostridia bacterium
AACACAATCTAAAGAATATTGATGTGGTAATACCAAGGAACAAGCTCGTTGTTATTACAGGTATTTCTGGTTCTGGAAAGTCTTCGTTAGCATTTGATACATTATATGCAGAAGGGCAGAGGAGATATGTTGAGTCTTTATCATCGTATGCTAGACAGTTTTTAGGCCAGATGGAGAAACCAGATGTTGATAGAATAACAGGTCTTTCTCCTGCAATTGCTATTCAGCAAAAAGGGATAAGTCATAACCCTCGCTCAACAGTGGGAACATTAACAGAGATATACGATTATTTTCGTCTTTTATTTGCAAGGATTGGCAAGCCCTTTTGTTATAAATGTGGAAGGGAAATAAAACCCCAAACCTCTCAACAGATTATTGAAAAGATTCTTAAACTTGCACAAGGAATAAGAATTCAAATACTTGCTCCCATTGTTAAAGGAAGAAAAGGAGAATATAAACAACTATTTGCAAGGCTTAGGCAGGATGGTTTTGTAAGGGTGAGGGTTGATAAAAGAATCTATGGTTTAGAAGAAGATATCAGGTTAGATAAGAATAAAAAACATGATATAGAGGTTGTTGTGGATAGGTTGGTTCTTCATAATAATATAAAAGAAAGACTTGCAAGTTCTGTTGAGACAACATTAAGATTAAGTAAAGGTGTGGTGTTACTCATTATAGATAGTAAAAAAGAAGAACTGTTAAGTGAACACTATGCCTGTCCTTACTGTGGAATAAGTTTAGGAGAGATTTCACCAAGGATATTTTCCTTTAACAGCCCTTATGGAGCCTGCCCAAACTGTTCAGGATTAGGTACAAAACTTGAGGTTGATCCAGAACTTGTTATTCCCAATAAGAATCTTTCAATTGAAGAGGGAGCCATTGTTCCTTGGTTTACCCCTATTACTACAAAAAGACATAGATGGAGACATGCGGCGAGAAATTGGTATTATCAATTACTTGAAGATGTAAGCGAGCATTATAATTTTTCCTTGAGTACCCCTTTTAAGAAACTTTCTAGTAAGATTCAATCAATTATTCTCTATGGTTCAGATGAACCCATATATTCTTCTGGAGATTATTTTGAAGGCGTAATAACAAATTTAGAAAGGCGTTACAGAAATACTGAATCCGAATATGTAAAAGAGGAAATTTACAATAAATATATGAGAACAACAATCTGTCCCGTATGTAAAGGAGGGAGACTAAAAAAAGAAAGTAGCTCAATAAAGATAAATGGAAAATCAATTGTGGATATAAGTAAGTATTCAATTGTTCAGCTAAAGAGATGGTTAGATAATTTACGATTAGACTCAAAAGACCTGATTATTGCTCATCAAGTCCTGAAAGAGATAAAACAGAGAATAAATTTTTTAATTAATGTTGGATTGGATTATATAACGTTGGATAGGTCAGCAATTACATTAGCGGGCGGCGAGGCGGAAAGAATAAATCTTGCTACTCAGATAGGTGCTTTTTTAACAGGTGTTATTTATATTCTGGATGAACCAACAATAGGACTTCATCCACGAGATACACACAGGTTACTTGACTCGCTTATAAAACTTAGGGATTTAGGGAATACACTTATTGTTATTGAACATGATTTAGCCACAATAAAAACTGCTGATGAGGTTATTGATCTTGGTCCAGGCGCAGGTATATATGGTGGAAAGGTTGTTGCTCAAGGAAAGATTGAAAATATTGTTAAATCTTCTCATTCGCTTACAGGAAAGTACATATCTGGGAGATTAAAAATATCAATACCTTCAAAAAGAAGAAAACCCATCCCAAATAAAGTTTTAAAGATTATTGGAGCAAGCCAGTTTAATCTTAGAAATATAGATGTAGATATTCCTATAGGTCTTTTTATATGTATTACAGGAGTCTCAGGTTCTGGAAAAAGCACACTTATGCATGAGATTATTTATAAACATTTAGCGAATAGACTTTATAAATCAAAACATATCTCTGGGAAAGTAAAGGATATTTTAGGTATTGAGAATTTTGATAAAGTGGTAAACATTGACCAGTCCCCAATTGGTAGAACTCCTCGGTCTAATCCAGCAACGTATATTGGATTTTTTTCATATATAAGGGAACTTTTCTCAAAATTACCTATTTCAAAAATGCGAGGATATAAACCTGGCAGATTTAGTTTTAATGTAAAAGGTGGCAGATGTGAGGCTTGTAGAGGAGAAGGGCTTGTAAAAATTGAGATGCAGTTTCTTCCAGATGTGTATGTTTCTTGTGAAGTATGTAAAGGAAAGAGGTTTAATGAAGAGACACTTGAGGTAAGGTATAAAGGGAAAAATATTGCAGAGGTTTTAGAAATGAGTGGTGATGAGGCTTTAGATTTTTTTTCTGCAATACCACAGATAAAAAGAAAGGTTGGGCTTCTTGTTGAGGTTGGTTTAGGGTATATTAAATTAGGGCAATCCGCAACAACTCTATCTGGCGGAGAAGCACAAAGGATAAAGCTTGCACGAGAGCTTTCAAAGAGGTCAACCGGAAAGACATTATACCTTTTGGATGAACCAACAACAGGTCTTCATTTTGTTGATATAGAGAAACTTTTGAAGATACTCCATAGACTTGTGGATAAAGGCAATACCGTTTTAGTTATTGAGCATAATATGGATGTTATTAAAACAGCTGACTATATTATTGATTTAGGTCCTGAGGGAGGCGAGAAGGGTGGTGAAGTTATAGCAGTTGGAACTCCTGAAGAGGTTGTGTGTAATAAGAAATCTTATACAGGCAAGTATTTAAAAGACTTCTTAAAAGTAGCAAGTAGCAAGTAGATAGA
>CAYYAU010000218.1:0-2797 GCA_964469765.1 uncultured Clostridia bacterium
CCATATTCATCCTGCGGTACTACTACCTCTACCTTCTCAACTTCCTTCTTTTCTCCATACAAATTTACACAATAAAACAAAAAACTAAAACCAACCAAAATAATACTTATACCCTTACTCAATTTCCACTTTCTCATCTTCCCTCCAATTTTTTAACCCCTTCCACCGCGTAGGTGGAAAGAACAAAGATATTAAAAAAACTTAAAATTTGCTTTTATACTATAGGCTTCCTGACCAAAAAGTTTCCCTTCAAGATTTAAAAAAACATATTCTTTTATAGAATATTCAATTCCTACAATACCATTCCATCTTTTTTCAGGAATAAATTTCGCATGTTTTTTTAGTATTGCTTTTTGAGTTGAGAATAGCTCATTGGTATCATAATAATAACCATCAATTATGTCTATATTATTATAATTCCATTCTATTTCTGAAACAATATATTCTCCACCAATATAAGGAAGAAAACTTTTAATCTTTTGAGCAATAATAAGTGCTATCTGCCATTGAGTCTGGAATACTTCAAATTTTTCTGATTTTTGTTCTAATATTTTTAAATTGGACCACTCACTAACTTGCTCTGAGTCTTCATTATAAGAAATTTCCAATTCATTTTTTAAGCTCAAATACTGAATATTAGCACCAATTTTTAGCCCTATTGGAATTTCTAATAAAATCCCTTTAAGTCCTGCTGCCCAAACAAAACCCGTATGGAAATTGTTATTTTCTATGTCCTCCTTACTGTTAAACCGATACCAATCATCCGAAGCCGAAACACGGTAGTAGTCAACACATTCAGTATAAACTATCTTTTTATCACCTATTCCCACTTTTCCATATAAATCAAGTCTATCTAAGATTTCATAACATACTTTTAGGAAAAGAAGATTACTTTTATTTTTGATGTCTTCCCACTTTCTTTTGTACGTATAGGTTGACCTAAATGCTGTGTATTTTTCATTAAAATAATCTCCTTCTCGTTTTGTAACAGTTGTCTTATTTGTAGAAGGAACATACACTGTATCTTCCAAAGAATATGTAGGATTAGAATTTAACTTTAAAGGTTGTATAATAACATCTCCTTCTATTTCCAGACTAAATTTCCCCTTACCTACTGTCTCTGGACCAACATTAACTCCCCAAGATTGATTGGTAAGTGCCATACAAAAAACTAAGTATAAAATAACTTTTTTCACTATTCTTCCTTTCCTTTTTTCATTAAATATTCTACCCTTCTTATTTCAAAGTTTATCTGGTTTTTCCATTTACTATCTGGATAATCAGTTAATATCTTCTGATAAGTATCCTTAGCATTTTGTAAATCACCCAATTTCTCATAGCTTTTCCCTATTTGATACTGAGCAACAATAGCATTATTGCTTTGAGAATAGTTATCTATTACTTTCTGATATTCTTTTATTGCCTCATCAGGTTTATTACTGAAATAATAACAATCTCCAATCCATCTTTGAGCATCATCTACTAAATCACTCTCAGGATACCTTTTTATAACCTTTCCAAACTCCTTTATTGCTCTTTTCAAATCCCATTGATAATAATAACTTTTCCCAATCCAGAACTGCGCATCATCTACTAAATCTCCATCAGAATTATTAGCAATCACCTTTTTAAACTCCTTTATTGCTTCAGAATACCTTGCCTTCTCCCAATACTCCATCCCTTTATCAAACCATTTATTTATATCTTGAGCATACACTCCTGTTACTAAAAACAACCCAAATAAAACCAAAATTATTTTCTTCATCTTTTATACCTCTCTTAGATTTTCTTATGGGTTTTATGACCCCGAGTTTACTCGAGGAAAATAAAACCTTAGAAAATCTTAGACCTCGCCAATTTTTAGTTCAACTCATTTCCACCGCGTAGGTGGAAATATCTTATATAGAACAAAAAAACTCGCCTTGCTTGCTTATTGACTTCGGCAGCTTGGCGAGCCATAAGGCCCCAACACTTTGCGCCCTCTGATTTCTCGGAGTTTGCCTTTTTCGGTCATTTGTTATATTTAAAAATGCTCTTTCTACATATTACATAAACTATTCTATGCTATTATAGATTATAACACTTAAATATGTCAGATATGTAAACTCCTTGTAAATTCTTTGTAAATTCTTAAGACATCTTATTTCTAAATATACCCCAAACCCTCAAGATTTTGGATAAACTCCCCTAAAGTATTTTTCAATATTCTAACATTCTTGAGAATGTGAGAATGTTTATAATCCCTATTTCCTTTGTCATTTTCACATTCCCCGAAAAAAAGCTTTGCTTTAACGGGGCAGGCGTGCGAATGTATCAGTGAATACTTCATTTCCTCTTTAGTTATTCTCAAAGTTTCTTTCAACGCAAGCCCTTCTTAACCTCACTGTTTTCTAAGTCCTCTTCAGAATATATATCCAAATGCACATCTATGAACGTTATTAAGCCATCTTCGCGGCATAAATGCATATCCAAATTTAATATTTTTAGTTATATGTGAACTGAATCCTATCTGCATAATAGACTCATCAATGCCAAATCTATAACCAAAATTAACACTAAATTTATCAAAACCGTATTCAACTCCTATAGTAGAAAAACGCCTCTTTTCTTTAAGAATATAAGTTATATCTGCACCAAGGACAACAAACATATTTCTAAAAACCTTACGAGTATATGAACTACCGAGCCAAATTGAACATGGTAGTGATTCTTTTATACTTAAAAACTTACTGCTCCAACCAATGTTTTGTCCAGTCAATGATATTACCAAGCCATTTATTGGCGGTTGAGATCGGAA
>CAYYAU010000219.1:0-2793 GCA_964469765.1 uncultured Clostridia bacterium
AGTGTAAGATTTCTTTTTTAAGTGGTTCTTCCTTTTTTAATTTTGGTTTTAAAATTTCTATATCCTTTAAAGAACGAATCTCTTTTTTCTTTTTTGTGTATATTTTTAATGCAGGTTTTATATAATCTAAGGAGATATATCTATCTTTTTGAAAAATTCTAATTTTTCTAAATTTTTTTATTGATATTCTACTTGCGGTAAGTTCTGCTAAAGAGCCATTCATAAATTGAATTTGAGCTTTAGCAATATCTTCGCAATTAGTGAAGACAGATGTGCCTAGAGCATCTATCTTTTTAACCGGTGAATTGATAAGAGATAAAACAATTTCAATATCGTGTATCATAAGGTCAAACACAACACTTATAGAAGACATCCTTGGTTCATAAGGTCCTAATCTTTGTGTTTCAATAAATAATGGCTTGTTTATATACTCTTGTGCTTTTACCACGGCAGGATTAAATCTTTCTATATGCCCTATTTGAAGAAGAAGATTATTTCTTTGAGAAAGAGAAAGAAGTTTTCTTGCTTGGTTTAAATCGGATGTGATAGGTTTTTCAATAAAACAATGAATACCTCTTTCTAAAAAAATTGTTCCTATTGAAAAATGCGTAGATGTTGGTGTAGCAATACTAACAGCATCTAATTTTTTGGTTTTGTTTATTAAATCGGTGACATCAAGAAAGTATTCAACATTGTATTGTTTAGATAAACGTTTAACGGTATGCTTATCTATATCAACTATTCCTATTATATTTACCTGCGGTATTTCTGAGAAAACTCTCAAATGGTGTATTCCAAGATGTCCAAGTCCAATAATACCAATATTAATTTTTTTCATCTTCTTTTAATGATACAATACAGATATTTGATTTATTAGCCTCTTGAATTACTTTTTCTTTATCAAGTAAAAGTGTTTTATTAGCGGTAAAACAGAGAAGGCCGGCTTTTATTTGTTTTAGAGTTTCAATAGTTCTTATTCCAATAACAGGCACATCAAATCTGAAATCCTGATTAGGTTTACTAACTTTAATAACCACAATATTCTTTCCTCCTAAACTTGCTCCTCTTAAGATTGTATTATCAGTTCCTTCTAATGATTCTATTGCTAAGACGGTTTTATCCTTTACCACCACAGTCTGTCCAATATCAAGTTGGGCAATCTGTTTTGCAATCTTATAACCGAACTTTATATCTTCCAATTGTTTCTTTGTCGGTTTTAGTTTTGTCAACACTCCAGGTGAAGGTAAAAGATACTTAACATAAGTTGTAGAATTAATAAGTTCTATTCCATTTATTGCAAATTCATCTGCCACTGCCTTTAGAATTGTATCGGCTTTTTTGTCTTTTATTTTAGATAAAAGGCTTATTGCTTTTAAATCAAGTTTTAATGAAGAAAATAAATGCGTATGTCTAACCTGTCCTGCCATTACGGCTTTTTTAATATTTTCATTTTTACAGATTTCTATAAGTTTCTTTAGTTTTCCTAATTGAACCCAGTAGAATCTGTCGGCATTATCCATTAATGCAGGGTGTGCTTCTTTTTCAATACCTAGAATTACTAAAGGCTGTTTCCTTTTTCTTACTTCATTCGCAACAATCAAAGGAAACTTACCATTGCCCGCAATAATAGCGATTTTTTCCATTTAATATCCTCATTTTGTTTGATGAACTATATCCAAATTAATTTATGAATTTATTCTTTACATATGCCTCTTTCTGATTCCTTAATGAAAGAAATAAAATGGAGGGTTTCATCAAAAAGATTTGGATTTTTTTCAATTTTTTCAAGTGCTTGAGAAGTATTTAGTTTAGATCTGAAGATAAGTTTATAACACCATTTTAGTTGTTTCTTTACTTCTTTAGAAAAATTATTTCGTTCAAGCCCTACTGTATTTAAACCAAACATCCTTATAGGACTACCTGCTGCCATACAATAAGGAGGAACATCCTTTGCGGCTCGGGACCCTCCTCCTACAATTGCAAGGGTGCCGATTCTCACAAATTGATGAACAGGAGTTAATCCACCAACAATTGCTTTATCTTCTATCACAACATGACCAGCAAGTGTTGCCATATTTGCTAAGACAGTATAGTTTCCAATAGTACAATCATGGGCTACATGGACATATGCCATAAGCAGATTTCCATCTCCAATTGTGGTTTTTTCAGTTTTAGCTGTACCTCTATTTATTGTAGCGTATTCTCTTATTATATTTTTATCTCCAATTATCACTTTTGTTTTTTCGCCTTTATATTTTAAATCCTGCGGGATACTGCCAATAACAGTACCTGTATAAATTGCACATTCCTCTCCAATTTCAGTATCTCCTTCAATTATTACATTTGCACCGATTCTTGTTTTTTTTCCAATTTTTACCCCTTCTCCTATGATAGTATATGGTCCGATTTCAACATCCTCTTCAATTAAAGCATCTGGATGAACCAACGCAGTTTTATGAATTTTCATATTATTATCCCTCTTCTCTATCTACTAACGTAAACATAAACTCCGCTTCAGCAATTAGTTTATCTTTCACATACGCTTTTCCTACTATTGTTCCCGTTTTTGTTCTACATCTTATCGCCTCAATTTCAGCTTTTAATTCATCTCCCGGAAAAACAGGTTTTCTAAATTTAACATCTTTTATCCCCATAAAGTATGGAAGTTTATTGCGTGCATTGGGCCGAGTCAAAAACAAAACAGAGGCGGTTTGTGCCATAAACTCTATAATTAAGACCCCTGGCATTATAGGAAAATCTGGAAAATGACCTTTAAAGAAGTAATCATTAATA
>CAYYAU010000220.1:0-2776 GCA_964469765.1 uncultured Clostridia bacterium
TTTCTTCAAGGTGGCGAATATGCAATAAATCTTTGCTCATTTCTATATCCAATAAATATTATTATCCCATAACATATATCTATTTACGTTTTTTTTTTGTTTGTTTATAAAGATAGATTGATATATGCCTTCTCATTAATAGCTATATTTTCCATATTGAGTTTGAGTTATTGGTTTTTTTTCTCGCCATTTATTTTTGAATTAATTTCAAAAATGGGGAATTCTATTTTTTATTTATTATTATCGTTTTCTATTGGTTTGTTCTTATTAAGGAAATTTGATTTAAATAAAATGAAAAGTTCTGTTCTAATAGTTACTATTATGCTTATTAGTTTATTGTTTTCTTTTTTAATTTTAGGGAAAATAATAGTTTTCAAATATCCAGTACAAATTTTAATTTCTTTTATCCCATTTTTTGTCTTAATTTTGATTGGTTTTTTTAATAACAAAGGGAAAAATTTGAATAATTTTTTTAAAATTAGTATTGGCTATTTTGTTATTTTTCTAATTGGTTGTATATTAGTGTTAAATAAAGTTATTTATTGTATTAAACTCCCAGTAAGAATTTTAGAATTTGGAATTTTTCCTTGTTCAGTCATAGCTTCATTTGGTTTTTTTCAGTTTAAAAAAAAGATAAAAATAAAATATTTATTACCTTTTTCGGTAATAACTTTAATTTTTTTGGCAACACTTATTTATCCTACAATATTCATATATAAAAAGAATTTTGTAAATACAGCATTTTACGATATTCGTAATGATTTAAGATATATACCGAAACAAGGATTTGAATTAATAGAATGGGCGAACCAGCATGGATATTCTGTACGAGCAAATAATTATGTTATAAATGAATATCAGAAGGTCTTCTATATGAAAAAAGATAAGGAACTGCTACTAATAACCTCGTATGACTATAGAATAAGTGAAAACTATGCGTACATAAAAGATAACATTGGAGGAATACCCAATCCACAAAATTTAATAGAAAAAGCTAAAGGATTAAAACGAGTATATTCAAATGAGTGGGGTAGTTTATATAGATGGAAATAGCCCTCTTTCATAACTTTATGGATAATATCGGTGGAGCAGAGATTGTATCTTTAACTTTAGCAAAGAACCTTAATGCAGATTTCTATACCACTAACGTAGATGAAAAAAAAATAAAGAAAATGGGGTTCTCTAATATAAACTTAATATCAATCGGTAAAGTACCCTTAAATGCTCCATTTAGGCACCAGATTGCTTTATGGAAATTTAGAAAACTTAATTTGAGGAATAAATACGATTTTTACATTATATCGGGTGACTGGTCAGTATCCTCTGCAGTTAATAATAAGCCGAATCTATGGTATGTTCATTCACCTATAAGAGAGATATGGGATTTATACACGTATACAAGAGAAACTACTGTTCCAATTTTTTTAAAAGGAGCTTTTGATAGTTGGGTTTATTTTAATCGCTATTTAAATAAGAAATATGTTAGATATATTAATAAAATTGTGTGTAATTCGGAGAATACAAAAAGAAGAGTAAAAAGGTATCTAAGAAGAGATGCTATAGTGATATACCCCCCGATAGATACCTCTAAATTCTATTATAAAAAAAATGGAGATTTCTGGCTTTCAGTCAATAGGCTGATATCACATAAAAGAATTGATTTACAGATTAAGGCATTTTCTAAACTAAAGGATGAAAGACTAATAATAGTTGGTTGTTATGAAAAATCCCGACATTTTAGTTATTATGCAGATTATATCAAAAAAATAAGCCCACAAAATGTGGAAGTCCTACACTGGGTTGATTCCAATGAACTTATTGAGCTATATGCAAATTGTAGAGGGCTTATTGCGACTGCAAAGGATGAGGATTTTGGGATGACTGTTGTTGAGGCAATGGCTTCTGGGAAACCTGTAATTGCTCCTAATGAAGGTGGATATAAAGAAACAATTATTGATGGAGTGACTGGAAAGTTAATTAGTGATATCACTGTTGATAAACTAGTTGCGGCAATTAAGGAGATTGGAAAGGACTCATCATTATATAAGGGTGCTTGTATAAAGCAAGCAAAGAAGTTTGATACTAAGGTTTTTATTGAGAAGACAAAAGAGGAAATCAAAATATTGGAATTTGTTTGATATATTAATCAAACCACAAATTCTTGACTTTTTATTTTTTATAAATAATGTACAGGCAAAAATAAAACTGTTGTATTTTTTCTTGTTGTAACAGCCCAATAATTTTTGTTTAGGACTATTGCATATTTTGGCCCAAAAGAATCGATAAAACTCATCAAACTCTTCGATATTTTCTCTGAAGAAAAATTTGTGTATTTTATCTCAATGGGCACAATATTCTCTTTAATGTGTATAACAAAATCTACCTCTGCGCCTGCTTTTGTACGCCAGAAATTTATTTTATTTATACCTTCGCATAATTCGTTAAGTCTTATGGAAACAGAATTTTCTATAACAGCTCCCTTATCCGAACGTTTATCTAATGCATTCATGTTTTCCATAAGGTTATTTCTGAAACCCATATCCATAAAAAATAGTTTTGGATTCTTGGAAAGTTCTTTCTGCCTATTTTTGAAGAAAGGCTTTATCACTTTGCAGATAAAGGTTTCTTCTAAAATATTAAGATGTTTTTTAAGCTTGCGATAATCAAGTTGCGATACTTGACTTAAATGTTGATAAACAACGATATTCCCAATTTGAGTAGCCAGATATTGAGATAACAAAAAAAGATTTCTTTCTGTTGCAAACTCCAAAAGAGT
>CAYYAU010000221.1:0-2769 GCA_964469765.1 uncultured Clostridia bacterium
ACTGGAGAATCTTCTGATATCTGGTCACATAGGTGGCAGTTATCTCCACCATATCCAACTGATGATGGAGTATATGTAGAAGGTTATACATTACAGTCTGAGTATTCTCCTTTAGGTATATTCTGTCATGAGTTTGGTCATGATATAGGACTTCCTGATTTATATAATACATCAACAGGCATTTCTGTTGTAGGAAGATATGCTTTAATGGATGCTGGGTGCTGGAATGGACCAAATATAAAGGAAAGAAACTATTATGATATTGGTGCAGTTGGTGGAGGGACATCTCCATCTCATATTTCAGCATGGTGTAAGTATATACTTGAATGGATTAGTCCAACCTTACTTTCTTCTGAAACAACAGCCGTTGAGGTAAATAGTTATTTTAATAATAAGAGTAACAGTTGTTACAAAATTAACATAGATGCAAATGAGTATTTTTTAGTTACCTACAGAAAACAAAGTGGCTATGATACACATCTTCCTTCAGAAGGGCTTCTTATTTGGCATATTGATACAAGTTTGGCTAATCAAACTCATATAAGTTCAAATGATATGAATGCAAACTCATCTCATCCTGGTGTAGATTTGGAAGGGCCAACAAAACTTTCTCCGCCAGATATTGGTAGTCCATTTACTACGGGAACATCATTTGTTCCTCCTGCAAGTAATAGTTACTCAGAAGAATCATCAGGGATAAGTATACTGAATATCTCAGGAGAGGGTCTAAATAAGATGAGTTTTAATCTATATGTTTTAGAGGCATCAGTTGAGGCAAGCCTGGAAATAAAAGAGATAGATAACTTCCCTAATCCTGTTACGGGTTCAGAATGTACAATAAGAATTACCTTTAATAAGAGCATAGATGAGGCAGAGTTGAATATCTATAACCTTGCGGGAGAAAGGGTGTTTAGCTCTTCTATAGGCAATTTATACCTTAATGGAACTCAATCTTCTGATTACAACTGGGTTTATGATTACCCATGGAAGATTACAAACAATTATGGAAAAAAAGTCTCCAGTGGACTTTATTTCTATACTATAAAAGTTGACTCTAAAAGGAAAACCGGAAAGATAGCTATTATCCGATAAGGATTTGAATATGGAGATTTTCAGAAGGATTGATGATTTTGTAGGGAGATATTCGCTTTTATCTAATAGAGATAAAGTTCTTCTTGCAATATCAGGAGGTCCTGATTCTGTTTTTCTTCTTCATTATCTTTTAAAAAAACTTCAAGAGAATCAAATAAAGTTTCTTCAATGTATATACATTGACCATGGATTGCGTCCTAAAGAAGTAAACAATGAAAGGATTTTCCTTAAGGAGATTACCTCAAAGTATAGTCTTCCATTTATTATTAAAAAAATTAATCTGAAGATAAAAAAAGGAAACCTCCAAGAAACCGCAAGGAATCTTAGATATAAGATTCTTAAAGAAACCGCTAAAAAATATGGAATTAACAAGATTGCATTGGCTCATACAGCTTCTGATAATGCTGAAACAGTATTAATGAGGTTATTAAGAGGAACAGGAATAAAAGGGTTAAGTGGTATTCCTGTGAGAAAAGAGATTAAAAATGGTCTTTTTATTATTAGGCCTTTACTTAAAGTATATAAAGAAGAGTTAATAGAGTACTTAAAAAGAAATAGACTTTTTTATTGCCTTGATTCATCAAACTTAAAGAAAGGATATTTTAGAAATAAAGTGCGGTTAAGATTAATTCCATACATTGTTAAAAACTTTTCTTTGCATTTCATTAAAAACTTGAATACCCTTTCAGAGATAGCATCTGAAGAGAATAACTATTTAGAAAGTAAAGTTGAGAAGCTTTATAACAAATATGTCCGGCAGATAAATAATGAGATTTCAGTTGATTTTGGCTCTTTATTCAAATATAATAATACAATATTAAGAAGGATTCTTTTAAGAGTCTTAAAAGAAAAGGTATCATTTAAAAAGATAGATGAGATTATTAAATTTTGTCAAACTGGTTCATCAAAAACACTAACTATATCTAAGTTATTAAAAGCAAGAAAGAAGGGTAATCTCTTAGTACTTTTCACAGAGGAGAGTAAAAAAAAGAATTACAAGATAAAAATAAAAACCCCTGGTATAACGATAAAGAACGGATTTAAGATAGTAACAGATATTACGTCAAAACCTCATCCTCAGTGGAAAAGGAGCTTATATATAGGTTGTTTTGATGCTGATAGGATTAATGCTTCAGATTTATATATAAGGAATAGGAGAAAAGGAGACATATTTTATCCCTTTGGGTTAAAAGGGAAAAAGAAGTTAAAAAAATTTTTTATTGATGAGAAAATACCGTTTATAGAAAGAGATAATATTCCGTTGTTTGTCAATAATAAAGATATCTTATGGGTAATTGGAGTTAGACAATCTGAAAAAGCTAAACTTACAAAGAAAACAAAAAGAATACTCTGTGTAGAAGTAAGGAAATTTACGAAAGGAGAGAAAGATGAGAATTACCGAGTTTCTGGCAAAGGAGTCAGTTGAACCAGACCTAAAGGCTACAAAGAAAAAGGAGGTAATTGAAGAACTTGTTAATAAATTAGTTTTGAGTAAAAAAGTAAAAGAAGAAAATAGAAAAGATATAATAAAGGTTCTTCTTGAAAGAGAGAAACTTGGTTCAACAGGGATTGGACAAGGTGTTGCTATTCCTCATGCGAAGTCTGATAAGATAAAGGAACTGATATGTGCTGTTGGGATTTCTAAAAAAGGTGTTGATTTTGATGCTTTAGATGGAG
>CAYYAU010000222.1:0-2764 GCA_964469765.1 uncultured Clostridia bacterium
TCTCCAATAACTCCCTCCAAACAGAGGGCGGACAGACAATAACCCACTAACTTTCTGTTTTCTTTAACCTAATTGCGTTTTTTGGTCTTTGATTTTTTGTTTTTTGGTGTTTGGTGTTTGTGTAATTATACCCCTTCAAAATCTGCGATAGTCTGACCTGATATTAAAGTAACTACAGCTTTTTTCCTTTTACCTTTATATCCTTCAAACATTCCCAATCTTCTCTTTTTAGGATGTGGCTTTATTACATTTACCTTAATAACCTTAACCTTATAAATTTCTTCAATTGCCTTTTTAACCTGAATTTTGTTAGCTTTAGGATGTATATAGAATATATACTTATTCTGTCTTCCTCTAAGTTCTGTAGATTTTTCACTTATTAAAGGACTAATTATAATTTGATACGGATTTAATTGCATTTTTATTCTCTATAAATATACAGTTTTATTTTACTAACATCTGTTCAATCTTTGAAATTGCAGATTTCTCAATTAATATATTATTTGCCCAAAGAAGACTGTAAATATTTAAATCTGCCGGCGTAGACAATAAACTCTTTTCTAAATTTCTAAAAGCTCTAAATAAGACAGTATCGTTTTTTTCAATAATTACAAGTGTTTTTTCGTCATATAATTTAAGCTTTTTTAATAAACTTACTGCGAACTTTGTTTTAGGCTGTTCTAATACAATCTTTTCAATAACCATTAATCTTCCTTTTTTCAGTCTTTCAGATAACACTAATTTTATAGCTTTTCGTTTTTTTCTTTTTGGAAGATTCACCACATAAGACCTTGGTTTTGGCCCAAAAGTAATTCCTCCATGCCTCCATAAAGGCGAACGAATACTTCCTGCCCTTGCTCTGCCTGTTCCTTTTTGACGAAATGGCTTTACTCCACCACCTCTAACCTCACTTCTTGTTTTTGTTGATGCAGTTCCTTTTCTTCTTGAAAGTAGATATGCTCTTAAAGCCTCATGAACAACAAAAGGTTTTCCTTCAACACCAAAAACCTTCTCATTAAGGTTTTCAGAAGAAACCCTCTTTCCCTCTAAATCTATAACATCTACTTCAACCATACCCTCTCCTACTACTTAGAAACATCTTTATGAATACTTGAATGTTTCTTACTTTTTCTGATAAAGATTAAACCTTTCTTTGGACCAGGGATACAACCTTTCACAATAATAATATTATTTTCTACATCAACTGAAACAACCTCAAGATTTTCAATGGTTGTGGTTTTCATTCCTTCTCTTCCAGACATATGTTTTCCCTTTGTCACTCTGGAAGGAAATGAACTTGCTCCGATAGAACCAACTGCTCTATGCTGACACGAACCGTGAGAACCTGGACCACCGCTAAATCCCCATCTCTTCACAGCCCCTGTAAATCCTTTTCCCTTACTGTTACCTTGTACATCAACAAACTCACCTTGCTTAAATATATCCACCTTCAACTGGTCTCCTATTTTAAATCCATCAATATTATCAGTTCTTACTTCTTTTAAATATCTTAAAAAAGGTATATTCTTTTTTTGAAAATAGTTTCTTAAAGGCTTTGTTAATTTTCTTTCTTTCACAGCCTCATAACCTAACTGAAGAGCATTATACCCATTTTTATCTTTAGTTCTCTTTTCAACAATATAACACGGTCCAGCTTGAATCTTAGTTATTGGTATAACCTCTCCTTCGGGAGAAAACACCTGACTCATTTCAATCTTTTTCCCAAGTAAACCTATCATTTCAATAATCCCTTCACATCCAACTTCTCTACTATCTCTGATACAACCTTTGCAAGTATACTTAAACTAATTGGCTTATTGAGTATATAATCTATCCCTGTCGGTTCTTTGGCGAAGAGCAATATAAATTGTTGGGCCTAAAGTAGCCAGAATAAACATCATACCCATAGGGATAAGTCCCCAGTTGACTCCTATTTTATCAAAAAGGTAATTTCTACCCCAGAACCACACTGCTACAGGAATACCAAGAACAAAGACATATACAACTCCAAGTATAGTTCCCCTGGTAATTGCTACATTGATATCCATAAGACGATGCTTGTGAATGGTATAAGCAATTGCAAAGGTATATAAACCAACAAAATAAGTTCCAAATGGATTAAGTGGATAAATACTAATATCATAGACTAAAAGAAAATTAGCTGCTCCTCCAATATAACCCAACAAGGAGGGCCAAAGTAAATATTTCAACTGATTTCTTTTGACACCAGTAGATTCTTTATAAGCTTCTAATAACTTCCACAGACCATATATAATACAAATAACGAAAAAAATAATTAGTAAAGGATAAAGAGGTCCTGGCTCACCAAAATTAATAGCTCCAAATTTGCGTTCAGCTCTTGGTGATATTAAACTTGTAGTCGGCGATAAAAAAGCAATAATGATACTAAATGTATAACAAATTCTTAATAATATTTTCTTTTTTAATTCTAGAAAAACAACAACAAAATGCACAAAGAAAGTAGGAATAAATACAACTCCTATTTGTTCTATTCGTGCCCAAAACCAAGACACTTCTAAAGAAGGGCCATAGACATTACCTATCTGTGTAAGGACCCACCAAGCAATACTCCAAGAATAAAGGGCAAATATTATATTTATCTTATTCTTTCTATCTTTTAAATAAACGAATACCCCAAGAATCAGAGTAGTGATTGCAGTAAATGCCATAGAGATTATGAAGTGTTCTTTATATCCCATAGTTTTTTATAATTGATTAGTTACAACCAAGAATAATATTCTTC
>CAYYAU010000223.1:0-2741 GCA_964469765.1 uncultured Clostridia bacterium
AATTCTAGTGATATCATAAAATCTTACAAATAGTTTAGACTTCTGGAATATATCCTGTCCTAATCTTTTCTTAATTTGATTTTTTGTATTTTGATTTATTTCCCAGTAGGCGTATGTCCGATTAGGGTCTATTGGTAAGAGAGAAATTTTTGTTTCATTATAGCTAACTGGAATAGAAAACTTGCCTTCAGTTGGGATAGCGGTGGTTTCTTTTACTTTAGGAGTATGGATAAGAGAAGAAGGAGTCTCTTTTTTGTAATACTCCTTTGCTTTTTTTACGCCATATTTTTTAACAAGTTTTTGCCATTGAGATAATGGTTTTTCTTTTATCTTTTTCTTTCTAAACATAGCACTTAATTTTATATTATAATGAATAAAATTTCTTTGTCAAGAGAAATTTCCAAGTAAGATTTTTAGAACAGAATTATAACCTAATTTTCATAAATAGAGAAAGAAGAAGGATATAAGAGAAAAGATAAGGATTATGCCAAATTCCTTTAATAATTAGGTTCAGATTGAGTTGATTTTTAAAGTAACTGTTGTATAATACTATCTGATAGTATTAAATATCTTTTGAATAACTTTGGTAGTAATTAATACACTTTTTATTTTTAATTTCGGTTAATTGTAAGGTATAGAAAATAGGGAGGAGATTGTTATGGAGAAAAAATTCTATAGTGCAAAAGAAGTGGCAAAATTATTAGGAATTTCAAAACAGACACTAATTCGCTATGAACAGAAGGGTGTTTTTCCCCAACCAAAAAGGAATGCATTAAATGGTTGGAGGGAATATACTCAAGAAGAGATTGATAAATTAGCAAAGATTATGGGAAGGAAATAAAGGAGGTAAAATGCCAGAGGAAAAAGATAATAAAGAAAAAAGTTTAGAAGATAAAGAAAAAGAACTTAATGAAAAGGAGAAAGAGTTATCATTAGAGAAACAGAGGTGGTTAGAGATATTAAAAGCAAAAGAACAAGCGGATCAGGAAATTAAACGATTAGAGAAAGAACTATCAGAAGAGAGAAAGAAATTAGCAAGTGAAATTATCAAGGCTAAAGAGAAAGAAAAAGTCACCTTAGAGTCAGAATCTGCTGTTAAGCAGATATTAGAAAGAGAAGCAATTGAAAGAAAACTGAAAAATGTTATAGAAACAAAAGAAAGATTGGAAGCCGAGCTCAAACTCACTAAAGATTTAAAAGAGAAAGAGATTAAAAACATAAAATTATTTTTAGGTAAACAGTTAAGTGAGCTTTCTTCAAAACTACAAGAACAAAGAGTTAATTGGGAAAAGAGATTACATAAATTAGAGGAAGAAAAAGTAGTTTTTCAAGCCAGAGCAACAATAAAAGAGGCTCAGTTAAGAGAAGAATATGAAAAAAAGAAAAAGGAGTTATTAGAATGGGAAAAAAGGATGAAAGAGCCTGAGAAGAAGATTGTAGAAGAAAGAAAATATTGGGAAGAAATATTAGACAAAAAAAACGAGGAATTTTCAAAATTAAAAACAGACTACATAAATAGAATACAACATTTAGAAGAAGAAAAGATTAATCTACAAGATGAAATAAAAAATTTAAAAGAAAGAAAAAAAAGTGATGAAGAACTATATACTACTCAAATAAATCAACTTAAAACTAATAATAATAAAATAAAAGAAGACTTAATAAAAGAAAAAGAGACATTAGAGAAAAACCTGAAAGAAACTATAAAGAATCTCCAATTTTCAAAGCATTTTCTTGAAAGAGAAATTCAAAGATTAAATGAAAAAGTTGATGAAGAGAAAGTAAAATTCAATGAACTATTTTCTATAAAGAATCAAGAAATCAATGATTTAAAGTTAGAGATTACTCGATTGAGAAATCAAATTAAATTTGAAAGAGAAATAGGAGAGAAAGAGTCTTCTAAGTGGAGGACTGAATTAGATAGAGTTAGAGCTAATTATGAAGAAAAAATAGCTCAAAAAAATGCTCAGATAGAAAAGATACGTTTAGAGGAATCCGAGAAGCTTTCTTTATTAAGAGAAGAACTAAAGAGAAAAGAAGAGATGTTAAAATCAACGGAAAATCAGTTAATAAATAAAGAAAATTTATGGAAAAGAAAAATAGAGGAAATAGAAGAAAATAAAAATAAAGAGCAAATAATGTTTGTTGAGGAGAAACAGAGGATTGATAACCAACTTAAAGAAAAAGAAAAAGAAATTTTAAATCTTAAACAAGAACTTGACAGAGAACAAAAACAACTCAATGAAAAAATAACCAAATTACTAACTGAAAAGGAAACAATTAAAACCGAGTTACTTCAAGAAAAAGCAAAGTTGTCAGAAGAACTTAAAAACACAGAATTTCAGATACAGCAGTTAAAAGAATTTATAAAGAACCAGAAAGATAAATATGAAAAAGAGATTAAAACCAGAGATAGCGAAATTGATAAAATAAAAATTGATTTTGCAGAAAAGGAAAAAGGATTTTATTACAAAATGAAAGAAAAGGAAAAAGAAATTGAAAAAATAAATCTCAAAAGAGAAGAAGAAAAAGAGTCCTTATTGAACGAAATAAAGAAAATCCAAGATGAGTTTTCTCAGTTAAAATTAGTATCTTCCAGAAAAATACTGGAATTAGAGATACAATTAAAAGAGTCAAATAAAAAAGTGATAAATTTAGAGAAACAAATTAGTGAAGAAAAAGAAAGATTTGATAAGATAATAGATAAAGAAAATAATGAAAAGAAACAGATACAGAAGTTA
>CAYYAU010000224.1:0-2721 GCA_964469765.1 uncultured Clostridia bacterium
CTTTTCCATCTCAACATGATTACTCTAACCCTCACAGATATGATATTTATAAAAATCTTTCAGACAAAGAGTTTGTTGATGCATTTGGACTTCTAATCAGAAAATTAATTGAAATAGGAAACAAAAATAACATTCAATTTATCTTCACTGTTATTGACGAGCCTGGTACCTCTCTTTTTAAAATGGTTGTTGCTAATAGGTTATATACAATTATAAAAAACAACAATGGCCAAACTACAGTGACATATTATACTAATTGTGAAAAAGAACAAAATGCCAAAGAAGAACAAAATGGTAAAATTTATAATAATGTTCCTGGTGGCAAAATCCCTCCTTTAACAAGCCTTATTGATTATAAAGTCTGGGCACCTGCATATATAGATGAAGGTTATGAAAAACATTATCCTAATTTTGGATATTATACAACCAACACCTCATATTTACGTATGCCCATTTATAATAGGTTTTTACACGGGTTATTTGCTTTTAGAACTGAGTCCAAAGTGGTCTCTGCATACGCAATGGGAGCTATTGTTAATGACCCCTTTAATGATTTTGATGCAAGCCCATGGTATGTGTTTCCGTTTACATATCCTGATTTTATCTTTGCATATCCAACATGGTCTGGCAAGCTACTTCCAACTATGGCTGCTGAAGGAATCCGAGAAGGCATAAAAGATGCAAAATACATAGAAACACTTAAGTGGGCAATAAAAAAATATCCAACGTATTCTATCACAAAAGAAGCGCAGAAATATCTTAATTCAATTAAAGGAAAAATTGATTGGGATTATAGAGGCACTTATTATGGTACACAAAATCCATATGGATACTATCAACCAATATTAAGGGATATTTCAGAAAATAAAAATGAAGATGACTTTGAGGCGTTTACTCAAATAAGAAAAAAAATGGCTGAATATATAGTCAAATTACTAACACAAAAAAGAGAAAAAGGTATAGTAGATCTATCAAACTTAAAGGTTTACCCAATACCATATAAACCCAACAGTAATGACAACTATGGTGGAGAAGGAATAATCTTTGATAATATAACAAAACAGTTTGATTTAAGGGTATTTACAATAACAGGACATATTGTAGCACATATAGAAAGAAAGAATTGCGACGAAGGAAGATATATCTGGAATGCAACAAACGATTATGGAAAAACAGTGGCGAGCGGTGTTTATATATATGTAGTACAGAATAATAACAATGAAAAGAAAAAAGGAAAGTTGGTAATAATAAGATGATAAATCAGCCGCCAGAGGCGAGCCTCGCCAAAGGCGGGAAAACAGAAAACAGACTTCGATGCTCGATACTAGATGCTCGTAAGGGTTAAAACGAGGATCGAGAATCCAGGATCGAGGATCTGATTAAGCAGAGAGCAGGAGTATGAAAAAATGAAAATAAAAAAACTAACCAAGATTATACCAGTTGTTCTATTATTTATGTTTTCTCTTTTAGTGTTCGGGGTATTCTGTCTTATTTTACCTGAAAGACTAATGGGCGCTACATATATCTTGCCCGACTCTATCATTCCAAAACCTCAAAAGATTGAGACGTTATCCTACGAAACTGTATATATAGATTCAAGCTGGAAGATTGTAACTGACTTAAATAATGAGTATGAAGACTTCACTGCAAATTATCTAAAAGATAAAATTTTAGACAATTCCTCTGCAAGTATTAATTTAGAGGTTATTAGTTTAAATGATATAGTTTCTAAAAAAAGAATTTTAATAGGAAATCCAAATAGCCATTCTATAATAAAACAGATTGCAGACTCTCAAAATACTAATGTAAATACAGAGATTACTAAAGGATTTAATCAGGGATACATTCTTCTTATTCAACCAAACCAGATTCTAATCCTTGCAAATAGCACCACAGGGACATTTTATGGGATGATTTCTCTGACATGGTTATTAAAAACTGAGGGTAACTCTATAATTCTTCCACATACAAAGATAACAGACTGGCCTGATTTAGAGATAAGGGGCTTTTATGGTGGAAGCGAGAATGCGACTATTTGGGACCGTTATTCTCAACAATATCACGGCCCTTACTATAAAGATAAGAAAGAATGGATTGAGTATCTTACTAAATACAAATACAACTTATGGACATCCTCTTTAGGTGATGGAATATCGAGAGACTTTCTTCTTAAAAGGCATTTCTTTCCTACGGCAAGTCTTACTCCATTGAGTATGAGGTCTGAAAATGAAAAGATTTATGAAGGAGTATGGGCTCAGAATGTGCATTTAAAGTTTAATAATGACGATATAGCAGAACCTATAAACTCACACGATAATTTTATGAAGAATCCTGATTTAAAAGATGATGAAGATGGAAATAACGAACCAGATTATTGGTTTTTTTCTAACCAGGAATCACATGATTATTGGTCAATAGATACAAGTCAAAGCCGTCCAGGCTCTTCAGATAATTACTCTGTAAAACTAACATTTGGAAAGGACCTCAGAGGAACAATAAGGTCAAGTGCTTATTTACTGACATATATAACTCCAGATGCTCCTACTCCTCTTAGATACGCTTATGATATTACACCCAACAAAATATATATCCTTACATTCTGGGCAAAGACAAATAGAAATAATGCAGATAAACGCAGCCCTCAAGTTACTGTTGTTACAATGGATGAAAATGGAGAGTCAAGAATTAGTTTTTCCAGGTTAATAAACACCGGCACATGGA
>CAYYAU010000225.1:0-2720 GCA_964469765.1 uncultured Clostridia bacterium
TTTTCATTTGTATTTAAAACATCCTTACAGGGTCAACATCTATGGAAATTCTCAGTCTTGGAAATTTATTTAATAACTCCCTTAATTTTCTCTGCCAAATAAAAAGATTATTTGTCTTTATCAAGATTTGGTAACGATACATCCCTCTTTTAAAAGAGACTACCGCAGGAACAGGTCCTAAAATTTCATCTGAAGAGAATAGATTCAATTCATCTGCTATTTTCTGACTGAATTTTTCTACTTCTTTTTTATCTTTGCTGAAGAGATTTATATTTATTAGTTTAACAAAAGGGGGATACATAAGTTGTTTTCTTAACGTTAGTTCTTTCTCATAGAAATTTTTATAATTGAAATTTTTAAAATACATTAAACTATAATGAGTTGGATTATATGTTTGAATAATCATCTCTTTTTTTATTGATAATACTTTATAGAATACTCTAGAAAGTAGAAAAAAGGTTCTTTCTGAAGACCTAAAATCAGGCAGATTTAGAATATGGTCTATAGAAATTATGCCTATAAGGGTTACTTTTGGAAACTCTATATCTTTTATAATTAGCTGTGTAGCTATTAAGATATCAATTCTTCCTTTATTGAAAAGAGTGTATATCTTTTCAAAATCTGCCTGTTTTCTAATCACATCAAAATCAACTCTCATAATATTAGCAGTTGGGAAAAGTTTCTTTGCCTCTTTCTCCACCCTTTCTGTTCCAAAACCTACAGTTTGTATCTTCTTACTTTTACAGTTTGGGCAAAATAAAGGGTATCTCTCTGAATAATTGCAATAATGACATAGCAGTAATTTTTCTTTAGAATGATATGTCAATCCTACATCACAATTTTTACATTTAAAGATATAACCACATTCTCCACATATGGTAAAAGCTGAATATCCACGTCTATTAACAAAAAGTAGGATATGTTCGTTTTTATTTAATCTGTCATTTATTTTTTCTCTTAATGTAGAAGAAAAAATTGTATTTTTTCTCTTTTCATTTTTCAAATCAACAATTTTTATTGAAAAAGGTAACAACTTATCAAATTTCCTTTTCAATAGAGTCACTTTTGATGTTTGTATACTCTCAAAATAACTTTCTACTGATGGAGTTAAACATCCAAAAACTAAAGTGGCATTTTCCAATTCTGCTCTTTTTTGAGCAACATCCCTTAGATGATAAAATGGTCTTTGTTCTTGTTTATAAATGGATAGATTTTCTTCATCAATAATTATAAGTCCAAGTTTCCCAAAAGGAAAGAATATCGCTGAACGGGTTCCAACCAATAAATCTATATTATTATTAATTATTTCTTCCCAGAGGCAATACCTTTCTGAATCTGGTAATTTACTGTGCCAAAAAGCAATTCTATCTGAACCATACCACTGTTTACACAAATCGAAAAATTGTTTTGCAGAAACTATCTCTGGGAAAATACATATTACCTGTTTATTATTCTTAAATGCTTCTTCAATAGATTGTAGAAATATCTCTATTCTTATTTTTTCATTAACCTCAAATAAAAGAAAATATTTTTCTTTTTTTTCAGCAATGCTTTTTTGAATCTTTGAAAGTATTCTCTTTTGAAAACTGGAAGGTAAAATAGGAGTAGTGGATGAATAAAATTTCTCTTTTGATATGGATTTTTTTTTAATTTTATGCAAACCAACAGGTAATAAAGTATCCAAAACCTCACCAAGAGGAGAAATATAATACTCACTCATCCATTGTGCCAGTTTAAATAACGAAGGTGTAAAATGATTAAATGTATCAATTACATCTATAATCCTTTTTACTGAAGACACTTTTTTCTCATAAGTAATATCCACAATATATCCAGCTTTTTCTTTTTTCCCAAAAGGGACCAATACTCTTTTACCAATCTCAATCTTTTCTTCAAGATCTTTGGGAACTTCATATGTAAATCTTCTATCAACAGGAATAGGAAAACACACTTCAATAAACATTTTTAACCTTCTAACAAACTTCTTATTTTTTTCATATCTTCCCAAGTTTCTTTTTTCATTTGAGGATTTCTTAGAAGAAATGCTGGATGGTATGTTGGGATAATTACTATATCTTTTTTCTCAAATATGTATGTTTTTCCTCTTAAAATACTTATATTTTCTTTAGTATTAACAAGTGTTTGTGTAGCAATATTCCCTAAAGTACAGATAATTTTGGGGTGTATAATATTAATTTGTTCTTTTAAGTATGGATAACAAGTATTAATCTCATCATCAGTGGGTTTTCTATCATTGCCTCTTTTATTTATAAGTAATGGGTCCTTTAATGGATGACATTTTACAACATTGGTTATATAAACATCTTTTCTTTGAAGACTAATTGATTCAATAATTTTTGTAAGTAATATTCCAGCCTTTCCAACAAATGGTTTTCCAATCAAATCCTCATCAAACCCTGGAGCCTCACCTATAAACATAAGCTTACAAGATGAATTTCCTTCACCAAACACAATATTCTTCCGAGTTAAAGATAGAGGGCATCTTTTACATCCATCTATTTTTCTTTCTAACTCTTTAAGAAGAAAGAGTTTCCCTCTTTTTTTGTTTGAATAATGAATATAATTCTTCCCTCTTTTTTTATTCTCTAAAAGATATCTTTCTGTAAGTTCTATTATTCTGTTAATTTTATTTTTCATTTTTGTGTTTAATCTCTATTATTTTATCTAATATAATATTTGCAATATCTCTTTTATGAAGC
>CAYYAU010000226.1:0-2711 GCA_964469765.1 uncultured Clostridia bacterium
GTAAATCAAAGAGCAGAAGATAATTTTTTAAAACCAAAGACTTCTTAAAAGGAACCTTCAACAGCACGAAATGCTAATAGGGTTATTTCCTCCGCCTCCTTTCTTATGTTAAATTGTCAACTCCCCATACAGATTTTTCAATTCCAAAAGGGTATATTAAAAGCATTTATAACCACCAATCTTTATTTTCTTGGCTATAAAACCCTCAACTAATTAGTTTTTTATCCTTTTAGTCCTGTCATGGTAACTGCCTTGACCAACAACTTTTGAGAAAACATTAACATGATTATGACGGGCACAATTGACAAAAGAGCCATTGCTATAAGCTGATTATAAACAATGACAAATTCTTCAAAAAACATTAACAGTCCCACGGGCACTGGCCTTAAATTATCTTTACCTACAATAATATATGGATATATGAAACTGCCCCAATTTCCTACAAAAACATAAATGATAAGCGCTGCCAGAGCTGGTTTAGACATTGGTAGAATAACTCTAAAGAAAATGCCAAATTCAGAGCACCCATCTATTTTCGCAGCGTCGATATACTCATCGGGAATAGTGGAGAAGAATTGGCGCATTAAGAATGTCGCAAAAGAACTGAGAGAAACTGGAATAATTAGGCCACGGTATGTATCAAGCCATCCAAGCTGCCTAACTAGAATGTAAAGCGGAATAAGTGTAACCTGAACAGGTAAAAATGAGGTAGCCAGTATCAGTATAAACACAATCTCTCTACCAGGATATCTGAACTTAGTAAGGCTATAACCTGCAAGGGAACAGAAGAAAACTGAAGATAACGTAACAACCACAGCAATAAAAATGCTGTTCAAGAAATAGCGAGTAAAGTTACCTTTAATAAAAGGCACAACGAAGTTCTCAAGGTGTATCTCTGAAGGTATCCATTGCATGGGAAAGGAAAATACATCTTTTAACGGTTTTAGAGAAGAAGAAACACTGTATGCCAAAGGTAAAAGAAAAAATATCGCAATTAGTGCAACCATAATATAAAGCAAGAATATATTGACATGCCACCTACTTCCCAAGAATAGTCTTTTCACTTTCGAACCTCTTGGCTGTCGCTGAAAATAAGGTCGTTATTGATAGTACTCTGTTTTAAAGATTCTAAGTTGTATTAGAGAAAAAGCTAAGACGAAGGCAAACAGTATTAAAGCTATGGCTGATGCTCGCCCCATTCTATAAAAACGAAGTCCGGTATCGTACATGAGTACTCCCAAGATTCTTGTACTATTGCCCGGTCCCCCTCCTGTCATAATGATAAAGGCATCTATTGTCTGTAAGAGTCTTACTACGGACAATAATATCACAAACACAAAAGCCGGTTTCAATAATGGCAAAGTTATATGGAGAAATCGGCGCAAAAAATTGGCCCCATCGATTTCTGCTACTTCGTAATACTCCTTGGGAATCACAAGTAAACCAGCTACAAGGAAAATTGCATAATATCCAACGTCTCTCCAGAAGCTCATAATCACCATGGCCAATAACGCGAACCTCTCGCTAAATAGCCACCGAATAGGCGACGTTCCGGTGAATGAATAAAGTATTGAGTTTATAATTCCCCGCGGATGGTACATCATAATCCAAATAATAGCTACTGCTGAAATAGGCAGCATAAATGGAGTAAGGTAAGTAACTTGGAAAAAATTCTTGAATCTAAAGGGTCTACATAGTACTAAAGCCAGACCTAGAGCTGCTGGCCATTCCAACAGACAGGTGAGAATAATATACCAAAAAGTAACCGATAGTGATTTTCTGAATATTTGATCACCAATTAAGTAACGAAAATTTCCCAACCCAACGAATTTTAATGTCGAGAGATCATATTCGAAAAAACTCAGGTAAAGACACTGGATCATAGGATAAATCCTAAAGACAACAAAATACAGAAGAGCAGGCATAACAAAAAACCATCCAAAGAATATTTCTCTTTTTCTGTTTTTAGATATCGACATTAGTTTTTCCTTTAAGTCAGAGTTTCTAAATAAATTAAACTATTGAAGGTAACAAAAAATTTGGATTCGATTATTTCAGAAGATGTTTTAGCTTGTTCATGTGACTAAGAGCTTTTTTCCGAGTTTTTAGGGCTGTATTCACATATAGAGCATCTATTATAGTTAGCTGAACTACCCTTGCTGCCATACTGGCGATACGGAAATTAATCTCCCTGAAAGAAGTAATTAATTTAATATCAGAAAGTTTAGCTATGGGAGAATCAGGGTAATTGGTTATACAGATAATCTTTGCTTTATGATCTTTTGCAACCCTTACTGCCCTTAAGGTATCTTCAGTTATTTCACTATGAGAGATCACTATTCCTACATCTTTCTCATCTAAAGTTAAGCCAATAGCCACCTGCAGATGAGGGTCTGAAGAGAAAACACAGGGTATTCCAATGTAAAGAAATCTATGACACGCTTCTTCGGCAATGGGAGCAGAAGTTCCTACACCATAAAATATCACTTTTCTTGCTTTTATTATACTATCCACAGCTCTCTCCATTTCCTCAGGGCCCAAAACCTCCAGAGAATCAGATAATGAGTGAATGGTAGCGTTAAACACCTTTTTGGTTATTTCAGGAACCCCCTTCTCAGTTTCGATATCCTCATGAACGTATTCTTCCTGAAGAACAATATCTTGAGCCAAAGCGATTTTAAAATCGGTGTATCCCCTATAACCTATATTAC
>CAYYAU010000227.1:0-2668 GCA_964469765.1 uncultured Clostridia bacterium
TTATCTCGGGTTGGGTTATTTAAACAAAATTGCAGAGTTTAATAGAAAAATATGCAGATTTTCAATTAGCCAATGAAAAACGGTTAAATCAAAAAATGCAAAAACAATTATTAGCTTCTATAATAATTCGGACATATAATGAAGAAAAAAATATTGAAAATTGTTTAAATAAAGTTTTTAGTCAAAATTACAGGGATTTTGAAGTTATTATTATTGATTCTGAAAGTAAAGATAACACATTAAGAATTGCTTCAAAGTTTCCTATTAAAATAATTAAAATAAAAAAGAAAGATTTTAGTTTTGGTAAATCGTTGAATATCGGGGCAGAATCTGCAAAAGGTAAATATCTTGTTTTCATATCTGCGCACGTGATTCCTGTAGATAACAATTGGTTAAAAAATTTAATTAAAAATTTAAATGATAAAAATATTGCAGGAGTTTATGGGAAACAAATCCCTGCCAAGAATTGTAATCCTTTAACAAAAAGACAAATGTTTGCTCACTGGAAAAACACAAAAAAAGTACAAACAAAAGACCCTTTTTTTTCAAGTGCTAATTCTGCTATTAAAAAAGATATTTGGGAGAAAATAAGATTTGACGAAATTCTTCCAGGCTCAGAAGATCATGATTGGGCAAAAAAAGTACAAAAACAAGGCTATTCAATTCTTTATGAACCAGATGCAATAGTTATTCATTCTCATAATGAAACCTTAAGACAAATCTTTAACAGAAACTATAGGGAAGTTTATGCAAATTTCTTAATATATAATAAAAAACTATTTTTTAGATATCTTACAGATAGTTTTTATAATTTTTATAAAGACGTTGCATACATACTAAAAAATAAAGAAACCTTTTTTTGGGTACTTAAATCCTTTATTAATAGCCTAATACTCATTTTTTCCAGCACCATAGCATTTTTAAGAGCGCTAAATATAGACAAAAACAAGATAAAAAAATGAAAAATAGAATTTTGGTTACTGAAGGAGCTGGATTTTTCAGATTTATAATCTAGTCTGTCCAGCTTCGCCATTTTATAATATTTAATCCCTTGCTCTGCACCAAATGCGGTGGTAGGATGCGGATAGTATTATTTATTGAGGGAAAAGCCATAATCAATTAGGGAGTAAGCGCACTACCGGGACAGTTGAAATAAGGAAAGATATGAACAAGGATACTGTTTTTGTTGCATGTGCCAGCGATCGAAATTTTATAACACCTATGGCTGTAATGCTTAAATCTTTACTTGTAAACTTTAACAATAATCGAAAGATTGTTATATATATATTGACTAATGACCCAAAATATTTTTGCAGAAATAAAACATTGGAATCCCTTAAAACGGAACGCGTTCATATCAAAGTTGTTTACGTTAGTGATAAACAATTTAAAAAAATGAAGGTTTCAAGAAGGCATATTACGTTGGCAGCCTATTATAGGTTATTAATACCGACAGTTTTACCAAAAGAGTGTAGAAAAGTAATCTACCTGGATTCGGATTTGATAGTAAACACAGATATAGGAGAATTATGGGATTTGGATATTGAGCAGAATTACATACTTGCTGTGCAAGAACAGGGCAAAGATGCGCTATATGTATCCTCTCCGAGTGGACTGTTAATGTATGAGGAACTAGGCATTGATCCGAGTTCTAAACAGTTTAATACAGGAGTAATGCTAATAAATCTTCATAAATGGAGAGAAGATAATATCTCTCAGAAAGTTATTGAATTTATAGAACAAAACAAAGAAAAAGTACGGTGGTGGGATCAAGACGGGTTGAACGCCGTACTTGCGGAGAAATGGGGAGAGATCGACCATCGGTGGAATCTTCTTACTCAGATATTTTCTAACCCTTCTTGGAAAGATGGTCCCATTAAAGATAAGGAAAAATATGAAGAATTAATAAACCACCCGTATATTGTACATTTCAACACGTTATCAAAACCATGGCATAGGAAGAATAAACATCCATATAAATATCTTTATTTTCGTTACCTTAATATGATTGTGCCGCCGAGGCGATTAATCAATACTGGAATGCAAATTATTTTTCGGGCAATGAGGTTATTAAATGCAAAAAAGATATGCTTTTACTACTACAATAAAATTTATAGAAAAAGAATTCTTTTTTCAAAACCGATTGTATGTAATAACGGCAGTGAATTTGAAGTGCACATTGTAACATCTGAAAAGGGCTTTTTGGATGCTATTTGGTGTCTAAAAACTTTTTATCATTATAGCGGGTTAAGGCCAAAATTAGTCATTCATGAGGATGGGACCTTAAGTATAGATAGTATAAAAACTTTTTTAGAACATTTCGTAAATTGCAGAGTCATTAGACGGAAAGATGCCGATGAAGATTTAAAACACTTTTTAGCAGATTATAAATATAGTCAAAAAAACAGATTGAATAAAGATTTCTTTTGCGCTCTAAAATTATTTGATGCTTTTTATTACGCTGAAACAGACAAACTATTACTATTAGATTCAGATATCCTATTCTTTAAAAAGCCCAATGAGATAATAAAATACATAAAAGAGGGTAAACCATTTTTTAATAGCGATTATCAAAACGCATATGCTAAACCTATCAGCGAATTAAATAAGATTTTTGGTGGAAACACTTTGTCTATGATTAATACAGGATTAATGTTTCTACGTAAAG
>CAYYAU010000228.1:0-2667 GCA_964469765.1 uncultured Clostridia bacterium
AGAGGAGTCCGAAGAAGAAAGAAAAACTCAAGAGCAGATGAAGAATTTAAGAGAGGTTTTATTGTTACCAATTAATATTATTGAGTTGACTATCCGTTCTGTAAATTGTCTTAATAGAGCAAAGATAAAAACTATTGGAGAATTGGTGAGAAAAACTGAAGAGGAACTACTTTCTTATAAGAATTTTGGAAAAAAGTCTTTAAATGAGATTAAAGAAAAATTGAAGGAACTTGGCGATACCAAAGGCATTGAGCTAAAACTTGGAATGAATGTTGATGAGATATTGAAAGGAAATAAGGAATAGGTATTATGGTTGAAGGTAGAGAAGGAAGAAAATTATCAAGAAGGACATCTGCGAGAAAAGCGCTTTTGTCTAATTTGGCTTTATCCCTTTTTGAATATGGTAGAATTACTACAACTGAACCAAAAGCAAAAGAGTTAAGGAGGTTTGCTGAAAGAATTATTACAAAAGCAAAAAGAGGTGGATTACATAATATCAGACAGGTAGGTAAAAAGATTAAGAAGAGGGATGTTTTAAAAAAGATATTTTCCGAAATAGCCCCTAAATATCAAAATAGACAGGGTGGTTATACAAGGATATTGAAACTTCAAAGAAGAACTGGAGATGGAGCGAGAAAGGTTATTATTGAGTTAGTTGAATAGTTTAATGTTGTTATAGATTTTAGAAGGGATGGGGGGGGATAGAGTTGTTTAATTTCTTTTGGAGTATTTTTTCAAATGATATGGGAATTGATTTAGGGACAGCAACCACGTTGGTATATGTAAAAGGAAAGGGGATTGTTTTAAGAGAGCCTTCGGTGGTAACGGTTGATAAGAATACAGGTGAACTTCTTGCCGTTGGTCTTGATGCGAAGAGAATGATAGGAAGAACGCCTGACCGGTATCGTGCATTTAGACCAATGAAGGATGGTGTTATTGCTGATTTTGAAGTTACAGAGAAGATGGTTAGGTATTTCATTAAGAAAGTTCATAATAGAAAAAGTCTTCTTCATCCTAGAATTGTTATTGGGATTCCTTCGGGAATTACTGAGGTTGAAAGGCGTGCAGTTAGAGAGGCTGCGGAACGGGCTGGAGCAAGGGAAATCTATTTAATAGCAGAACCAATGGCTGCTGCTATTGGTGCTAAGATTCCTGTATATGGTGCTTCAGGAAATATGATAGTAGATATTGGCGGAGGAACAACCGAAGTTGCAGTTATATCATTAGGTGGTATGGTGGTGAGTAAATCAATAAGAATAGCTGGAGATGAGATGGATGAGGCAATAATTTCTTTCTTTAAGAAAGCATATAATCTTCTTATTGGAGAAAGAACCGCTGAGGATGTGAAGATAAAGATAGGTTCTGCTTATCCTTTAAAACAAGAAAAGGAGTTGGAGGTTAAAGGAAGAGATTTGGTTACCGGATTACCGAAAACTGTAAATGTATCTTCACAAGAGATAAGGGAAGCATTAAATGAACCAATTAAGGCTATAGTTGATTTAATTAAAGAGACTCTTGAAGAAACACCAGCAGAGTTATCTGCGGATTTAGTTGATAGAGGGATTGTTATAGTAGGAGGGGGAGCGCTTCTATCAGGTTTACCAGATTTGATAAAAGAAGAAACACAATTACCTGTTCATATGGTTGATGATCCATTAACCTGTGTTGTTCTTGGAGCAGGTATATATTTAGAAGAGTTGGAGCACATTCAACAATCCCGGCTTATGATAACTTAATTGAATTTGTGTTTTGCCAATTTAATAATGCTCCATATTTTTTTATAAATAACCAATATTTACTACTGACATATCGTTTTATTCCATCCCAAAGTAAGAGGCGCTTTTGATGTGAAAGGTTCTGGAGTTTCCATCCCAAAAATTTCTTTGATTATATACCTTGTCCTTTCTTTTGTGTTTCTAATTTTAAGATTCAATAAGAATATTCAACTATTAAGGAGTTTTTTTCTTTATTTGGTTGTGCCTATTCCTTCTTATACAGGTGAGTTGCTTATTAAAACAAAACAGATAAATCAAAATATCTTTAATTTAATCAATACATATGAGGAAAATAAAAAGTTAAAGTTAAGAATAAAAAAATTGTTATTAGAGCAATTATATCTTCGTAAAATACTTAATGAAAATATTCGGCTTAAAGCTCTTTTACAATATAAAGCCGAGGCTCCCTTTAAATTTATTACATGTAAAGTAATTGGGAGATTCTCACCTTTTTCTCATTTAATTTTTATAGACAAGGGTTTTAAAGATGGAATTAGAAAGGACAATTCTGTAATAGCTTTACAGATTAATAAGGATTTTTCTGAGGAAAAAATTGGAATAGTTGGTAGAGTTATTGAGGTTTCCTCTTCTATAAGTAAGGTAATGTTGATTACAGATCCAATTAGTGAAGTAGGTGCAATGATTGAATCCACACGAGAAAAAGGGGTAGTAGTTGGCAATAGACGTTCTTTAATTATGAAATATATTCCCTGGCAGACCCAAGTAAAAAAAGGTAGTGTGGTTGTAAGTATAGGGGGCCAGAGTATTTTTCCAAAAGGTATTCCTATAGGAATTGTGAATAAGATTGAAGATGAGAAATTTGGACTTGAAAAAAAACTTATACTTATTCCCTATATAAATCTTTCAAAAAGTGAAGAGGTAATGGTAATAA
>CAYYAU010000229.1:0-2659 GCA_964469765.1 uncultured Clostridia bacterium
CCGTTGAGATTATATACTATTTTAACCTTTCCTCAAAGCACAAGGGAGAAATTGTGTAAGAATAACTCTACGCGACTTGAGCGTTAATAGTGAGTTCTTTGTGGAAGATTTTTCTTTAGTGAAAGAAAATTGAGAGCAAACGGCTACTTTTGGGTACGATATCTCGCTTAATAATTGGTTAACTTACTTTTAAAAAATTTCTCTCATCTTTTACTGGAACGATTAAGCTTCAAACCTCCAATTTAGCCAAGTCTCTTTTTTTACGATATTCTTACTCCGGCATTTCTTTTGGGGATTGTAAGGAAGCTACTGAAAAGTGATATGGAAGAATTATTAGGCAGGGTTTTGCATTGAGTGATGCGGTTCTACCATATACAATTGCATTTTATTTTCTTATAATCCATTTCTAGAGCATCCCACATTTCGATCGTTTCTTTGCATAAAGCCACCCTCTCAAACTTCCAAGTGACTTTTAGTTCTTGTATTAATTTTGAATACATAGCATATCTTGTTTTAAAGTCAATCTTTTTGCCCCAGTTGGATGATTCCTTTAAATATTTAGTCCAAGTTTTATCTGTACAACCATTAATTGTACTTTGTAATCCTCTTAGTGATCCTAAAGTTATTCTCTCCGGATTGAAATTTTTAAAAATGATTTCGAGAAGTTTAAGATAATGTTTTTCCCAATTCTCTATAGGCACCATTGGGTCGATTCTAATTCTAACCTCATATCCAGCGTCAAAGACTTGTTTGGCAGCTTCTATTCTTTTTAATACATGCGGTGCTTTCTCCCATTTTTCGGCGACAGGTAATGCGTTGAGGCTGAAACTAATTATCGCTTGATTGTGTTTCTCTATCTCTAAGAGATGTTTTACATTGGAAGCTTTCGTTAAGAATAAAACTTTATGTCTACTTTGTCTTTCAAATATTGGTATAATAAATTTAGAAAACGGCTCCTTGGTATCTTCGTTCATTAAGGAATCGGCGATTTCTCCTGTATTCAGAATTTCGGGTTCTTTGGCTTCTTCTAAGAACCTTTCGACGTGTAGCTTTATTTTATCATATGGTTTTACTACCGGAGAAATTCCTTCCCGTCTAAATCTAAAAGTTCCTTTTAGATAACACCAAGAACAGTCGAAGGGACAGCCATATGCCCACTTAAGCTCAAGGAAGTGAGGACATACTATATCTGTCTTTTTTATTGGTGGCGGTGTTTTGTTGAATCTAATTATTATTGATCCATCATTTACTTTGGCAACTAATAGTCGCTTTTCTCCAGTATGAATTAGATATTCTTTGTAATGGATTTTCATTTTAGGGGGAGTTTTTGTTTTATTTGTCAGGTGTGAAGAAGTCACTTGCGTAGAATTGCTGTTTGGAAAAGTTATCCTATCTTCTCCTTTTAGTCCTGTTTTTTTCGAAGAGATTCTTTCCACTTTTATTTTTCCTTCATCCTCAAGTTGATGCAATGCTTCTCTATAATCTTTGTCTATATAAGGTGGCTCGTAATACCATGGATCACATATCAATTCTTGGATTTTATCATAATTTAAGGACTTTCCTTTAAATCTCTCCAATAAAATTTTCTTTAACTGTTCTATATCGTTAATATCAAAAAGCTTATATTGCTTGCCTTCTGGTATATCCTTTGGACCAAGATATGCAAAGAGACCTTTTTCGGTACTTTGTTGGTGCATTATTTGCTTCATTATACTATGACCTTTGAAGTGGTTTGTTGCATGTATTAAATAATATAAAGACCTTACTCTCTCATCTTCACAAACCCTGAAGTGTAAACTATATTTTACTTCTGCTTCCTCATGCAGTTGCTTCCTATATAAATAAATTAGGGCTTTCTCCGAGTTAGGTTTTTCTATAATGCTTTCCCATTCTTTAGTACCAAAAAGGGATGTAAGCGTTTTCTGAACCTGGCGAGCGCGCAAGAAGCGCTTGATTTCTCTTATCATAAAGGTGAAGAAAACTTCTGTTTTTGGTTTTGAAAGAATCCGTTTTATTATTCCGAAAGGAATACCCCTAAAACCAAAGGGATCCACGAAGAAAAAGGTTGGTATAACTTCCTTTACCTCTTCCATCTTATTTAAGACCTCTTCAATAACTTGCGCGAACTCGCCATTTATAGGGTTAATGGAGAAATTTTTTGGTCTTTCGATAGATTGTTTTTCTATTTCTAAAAGTTCCTTTAGGTTGTTGAAGTTTTCCTTATCTTTTTCAATAAAGATAAATATAAAGTGGCGGTGAGGATATTTCTTTATATATTTGTCTGCTGTCCTTAGAGCTATAATGGGTGAACCTAGTGTTCCGTCGTTATATTCTCCTCTACCTGCAAATCCGTCAACATAACAGAGGACCCTATGCCCACTTCCGAGGATAGGTATCCACGCTTCTAAATACTTCTCAAATAAGACATGTTTCACTTCTGTGTGTTTTTTATAATCCCATTTTTTTGGAGCAGAATTTTTAATCATCATATATAATTTTACCATAACTTGGGACTTTTGCCTTAAACTTCAGAGATGAAAGAGGTAAAATTCTATTTAACTGAATTATTAACATAGCGATAGAGGTTCTCGTAGTAATGGATTATTTGTTCAGGGGAGAAAAGTTCTTTGGCGCGGGTTCTGGCGGTTTCGCCTAATTT
>CAYYAU010000230.1:0-2659 GCA_964469765.1 uncultured Clostridia bacterium
TAGGGATAATGTTGATGCAAAAACCTTATAGAGTTTATTGTAGTAACTTATCTGGGTCTGATGCATTCTTTAAGATAGAGAGTGAAAAGAATTCTACATCATCAAGATGTGAGGCTGGACTTGCAACTGCAATTGCCCAGTATAAAGCAAGATTGAAGCCGTCAGATGGATTTGAGTTAGAAGTAAGAGCTTTAAATACTCCAAAGAAACCGACTTCAAACTTAGTAAAGGCGGTCTCAAAGGGAAATTATTTGAATATAAGAGCCAGTTGTATGAAACAGTGGGATAGAAAGATAAATCAAGGTCTTAAGATAAAGATTCCGTATCAGAAGTTAGAGAATGCATTTTATTCAAACAAATCGTATTTGTTACTGTTTTATGATGTTGATTCTATTAAACCAGGGCCGTTTACATACCATCAGCAATGGTTTAGAGATATGGCATTTATGGTGAATGCTTTAGATAAGTTGGGTTATTTTAAAGAGGCAGAAAATGTATTAAAGAAATGTCCAGAACATCAAAAAAAGGATGGATACTTTTACTCTCAACAAGGAGAATGGGATGCTCAAGGAGAGGTTATATGGTCATCTATAGAGCATTATAAGTATTCAAATGATAAGGCATTCTTAAGACACATTTACCCTTATTTAAAAAAAGGAGCACATTGGATAGTAAATAAAAGAAAAAAGACAATGGAAGATAAATCCTTTATTCATTATGGGCTTTTACCTGCGGGATTCAGTGCTGAACATTTTGGCCCGAACAATATTTTTTACTGGGATGACTTTTGGGCAGTGGCAGGGCTAAGAGATATGTATTATTCTGCAAAGGTGTTAAATAAACAAAAGGATGGAACTTATTTTTTTAAGGAATACAATCTTTTCTGGAAGGATATTTTACGTTCATTAGCATTTTGTGAAAAGAAGTTACATAGCAAGATTATCCCTTCATCGCCATATAGAAGGATTGACCCGAGTGTTATTGGAAGTGTTGTTAGTTTATACCCTTTGAGATTGTTCAGTCCTAAGGACCAAAGAATTACAGAAACATTAAGAGTTATACGAAAGCAATGGATGGAAAACTTTGCATTTTTTCATAGGATTGTTCATTCAGGATATAACGTATATTTGACGTGTCATATAGCCCAGTGTTATCTATTTAGAAAATCATTTAGAGTGTTACCTATTCTTCAATGGTTAATTGATAATGCAACCTCAACCTATACATTTCCAGAAGCAATCCATCCAAAAACTAAAGGAGGATGTGTTGGCGATGGACACCATGGTTGGGCATCTGCTGAACTTATTCATCTTATAAGAAACATGCTTTTCTTTGAAGAGGGTAATGGGCTTGTAGTTACTCCGATTTTACCTCAACGGTGGATTGAACCTGGGCAGAGTATTGAAGTAAAAAATGCACCAAGTTACTTTGGAGAAATAAACTTTAGAATAGAAACAACTTATAAAAAAATAACTCTACAACTTGATAATCAATATATTATTTCTCCAAAATACATTGAATTTTCTTTACCAGTAAGGATTAAGAAAATTAAGATAGATGGAACACAAAGAGCTATTTCTGGAAGAACAATAAGGTTTTCTTCTGGAGTAAAAGAGGTTGTTGCAATAAGAGAATAATGTTTAAGGATTTTTAATAAAAGGTTAAAAAAACTAAATGAGATATATTTTGGTCTGTCTAATATTGATTATAAATTTTTCTATTCTTTTTAGTGGTTCCAGTTCTACTATTATATCAACTGAATCTAAAGAGATAGTTGAAGTCTCTTCTCAACAAGTAGTTCCTTCTTTTTCTACATCCTATATTTATATTAAAAAAGCAGAAGCATATTATAATAAAGCGGTGTTATCTTATGAGAATGGAGATGTAGCTAAAGCAAATAAACTTTTTAAAAAATCTATTTATTATCTTTCTCTATGCAATATTGATGCAGATATTCATTATCAACTTAAAAATGAGTATGACAAATTTTATGAAAAATTAGATAGTATTGTTAATAATGTAGATTCTTCAAAAATCCTTTTTGATGTTTCTAAAGAGAAAATAGATGCCCCCAAAACAATTAAAACAATAGAGAAGAAATATACCATACCTATTGATATAGACGATGCTAAAACTAAAAGGTATATTCAATTATACACCACCGGTAAGACTAAAAGGGTAATTTCCAAAGCATTAGAGAGGTCAGGGATGTATAAGGATATCATTCTAAAGGCAATTAGAAAGTATAACCTGCCTCCTGAATTGGTATATCTTCCTGTTGTTGAAAGTTTATATAAGATAAATGCTCGTTCCCGTGCAGGAGCAGTTGGACTTTGGCAACTTATGGCACCTACTGCGAGGAGATTAGGACTTATTGTAAATTACTGGATTGATGAGAGAAAAGACCCTGAAAAATCAACCTATGCAGCCTTAAAGTTCTTAAAAGAACTTTATACATGGTTTAATGATTGGCATTTAGCTTTAGCTGCATATAATAGAGGAGAGATTGGTTTAGGGAAGGATATGATTTTTTCTAAATCAGTTGATTTTTCTCAGTTAAGAGACAGAAAGGCTTTACCAAAGGAAACACAAAACTTTATTCCAAAGTTTATGGCGTGTGTTATTATAGGTGATAATTATAAAGAGTATGGGTTGGAAT
>CAYYAU010000231.1:0-2656 GCA_964469765.1 uncultured Clostridia bacterium
AGATATGGTCGGTATACATATAACTCCCTTTTAAACTTAGATTATTATTTTTGATATAATTTTTAACTATTTCCACCTTGTTTTTCCCATATATTACTCTTCCGTCAACTCTTCCTGTGTAGAAATTGTTCTTAATCTCTAACTGTGTACAAAAAGCAATCTCTATTCCTAAAAACAACCTTATCCTTCTTACTATAGGCTCTAGCGAAGAGGATATCAAAATTACTCTATGGTTTTTTTTAAGGTGATGTTTTATAATATCAATTGCTTCTAAAAAAATCCTAGGTTTTATTTCTTTTTCAAAACAATCATCAAAAATTTTTTCTACTTCATATTTTTTCCAACCTTTAAACAAAGGAAATACTTTCTCTCTAATTCTAATCACATTTGAAATCAATCCTAATTTATACATAAGAAACCAAAAAATTAGATTATAAAATAGCGAGTAGCTTATCATTTTTTTTCTATACAAATAACGCAGAAATATTTTCTCTGTAAATTCTTTAATAAGGGTATTATCAACATCAAAGAATATTAAGCTTGTATTTTTATAATTCACTTTTTTTCTTAAACCAATTGATAGTTTCTTTCATACCTTTTTCTAAATCATAACAAGGTAAATAATTAATTTCTTTTAATGCTTTAGAAATATCAATCCTTCTGTTTCTTATCAATCTCAGCATATATGGCCGTATCAAAACTACTCTACTTTTGGTTAATTTATTATACAATTCACAACTTCTCCCAAAAATTAACGCTAACCATTTAGGTATAAATCTCTCTCTATAATTTATTCCTAAATATTGTGCAATTGTTTTATAAACTTCTTTATACGTATAAGGAATGCCATCTGCAATATTATATATTTGTCCTACAGCTTGTTGATTTCCTTTTACTAGAATTAAACTTTGTATTACATCTTTTATATAGACTAAATGGAAAAAATTATCTCCTTTTCCTACAATAGGGAGATTTTTTTTGACTAATTTTATAAACATTAGCCAGTCTTTACTCTCTGGTCCATAAACCATAGTGGGTCTTATTACTGTAATGGGTAAATGAAACTGTTTATAATACTCTAATACTATCTTTTCGGCTTCACATTTGGTCTTTTCATAATTTGTTTGAGGATTATATTGAGAATGTTCAGTAAGGGAACCTTCTTTTTCACAACCATCAATAACCCCAACAGTACTGACAAAAATAAATTGTTTTACTTTATTTTTTAATGCACTCTCTAAAATATTTTTTGTACCTTCTACATTTACATTATAAAGCTTTTTAAAATCTGCCAACTCATCTTTCAAAACAGCCAAATGATACACTATATCTTTATTTTCAATTGCTTTATTAATAATTGCTCTATCTAAAATATCGCCTTCAATAATCTTTACAGAATCGGGAAAAATATTTATTTTTTTAGCATTATGCACAAACGCATATATTTCATTCTCTTTACATAATTCTTTTACTAGCTCTTTACCAATAAATCCAGATGCACCTGTTATCAATATCTTTGTTGGAGATTTATTCATTATTTTCCTAGTATATATCAATAGTTTTATTTCAAATAAAATTCGATAATAAAATTTTCATCATTCTTTTACTGGACAACTAAAGTCTTAATACGAAACATAAGCTTTGAAGTAAGTTCTTCAAACTTTTTTCGATTATACCTTCCCTCAACCTTATAACAAAAAGGACCGCCTATAACAATACTACATTTTTTGATACATGGGAAATGCTTATAATATGGAAGTATTTTATAAGTCCCTTTCAACCCTACAGGAATTACACATGTCTGTGCAAGAAGTGCTATTTTTATCACCCCAGGCTTTCCTTTTTGTAATTTACCCGTTCTTGTTCGAGTCCCTTCAGGAAAAATCACTAATGATGTATCTTTTTTCGTTAAAACATCTACAGCCTTTTTAAAATAATCTATGCTTATTTCTCCTCTTCTAAAACTTATTGCTTGAATAAATTTATCATATTTCACAAAAAATTTAAAAATGGGTTTTTTCACGACTTCTTCTGCTGCTACAAAACAAATCTTTCTCCTAAGTAAATATCCTAAAAAAGAAAGAGCAAAAAAGTCAAAATAACTTGAGTGATTAGAAGCAAAAATTACAGGTGACTTTTTTGGAATATTTTCTAAACCCCTTACTTCCCGAATCCAAAAGAAAGAAAAGATTATTGCTAAAATTGGCTTTATAAAGATATTATAAATTTCTTGAAAAATTTTATCCATAGAATAGGATTTATTCTAATTTTGACAATTTGTAATATATTTAGTGATATCTTTAACTTTCTGAAAATTTTTAATGGTCTGCTCATCAACTTTTAAGCCAAATTTATCTTCTATTTCATACATTACCTCTATTGCTCCAAAAGAGTCCATCCCTAAATCATCCACAAGATGGGATTCTAATGTTATCTTATTAATATCTATATCTAACTTCTCTGATAGAATCTCTTTTACTTTCTGTTCTATCTCTTTCTTATCCATCATACTCCCTCCTTGCATGACTTATCCCTATATTACTCGTTACCGCCCTTAATATCCATATTAAAAGTTCCCTTAAATCCTTTGTTAATGTCATATTCTTCCCTAATCTCGCTAACGCTTCCTGATACTGCTTCTGTTTCTTAAATAATG
>CAYYAU010000232.1:0-2647 GCA_964469765.1 uncultured Clostridia bacterium
GATTGAGCTTTTACGAGGAGACCCCCGTCTCCATTTGTGGATTTTTTCAATGTCTCAGGTATGGTCAATAGCGTTTGGAACAGTTGCATTAATAATGTTAAGGTATCTTTCTAAGTATAAAATAAAAAATTAAGGACCTAAATGGTTACGCATATTTCATTTCTTATAGCTATTGTTGCTGGAATGATGACTTTTTTTTCTCCTTGTGTGCTTCCTCTAATGCCTGTTTATATTTCTTTAATTACAGGATTATCCTTTAAAGAGTCTCCTGAGAAAAAAGAAAAGATTAGTCTAACGGAGATTATATTTCCTACTCTATCATTTATTTTAGGAGTTTCTGTAATATTTATTAGTTTGGGTGCATCAATTTCAGCCATAGGGAAGTTCTTTCTAAAAGGAAGAAGATTGTTTCAAATAATTGGAGGTTCTATTGTTGTTATATTTGGATTACACCTTTCAGGCATAATTAAATTGAGATTTTTGGAGTTTGAGAAGAAATTTCAGATGAAAAGAAAAGCACGTGGTATTTTTGGCCCATTTCTTCTGGGGACTATTTTTGCCTTTGGTTGGACTCCTTGTGTAGACCCAATATTAGCTGGTATATTGACTTATGCTGCGTTTCAAAAAACAGTAGCAAAAGGGATATTGCTTTTATCATTTTACTCATTAGGATTTGCTATACCATTTTTTATAACAGGACTTACATTAAACTTCTTTTTTTCATTCTTCAGGAGGATTTCAAAATATCATAAGATTATTTTGGCAGTAAGTGGTTCTATATTAATATTAATGGGAATTCTACTTATATCAGGACAGTTTGGAGTATAAAACACATTTTTATTAGGAGATAAAGATGATTGATATTAAGCTTATAAGAAAAGATAGAAGTTTAATTGAAAAGAAATTAAAAAGGAAAGATAAAACTCTTTCATTAAATATGATTTTTAGATTAGATGAGGAAAAACTCAAGTTAATAAGAGAAGTGGAAGACTTAAAAAGTAAAAAGAATAAGGCTTCTAATGAGATATCTAAATTAAAAAAAGAAAAAAAGGATATTCAGAAAATAGTTGATGAGATGAAGGAACTTAATGCGAGAATAAAGTCCCTTGATGATTCTTTAAGACAGACAGAGGAAAGATTAAAAAGACTTCTTTTAGAAATACCAAACATTCCTTTTGATGATGTGCCAGGAGGGGTATCTCCCAAAGATAACAAAGTAATAAGAGAGGTTGGTGAAAAGAGGAAATTTAATTTTTCTCCAAGGCCGCATTGGGAAATTGGTGAGGCTCTTGATATTCTTGATATATCAAAAGGTGTTCAGATGGCAGAGACAAGGTTTGTTCTTTTTAAGGATGAAGGGGCTTATTTGGAAAGGGCATTGATTAACTTTATGTTAGATGTGCAGAAGGAAAATGGATATACAGAAGTAATACCACCTTATTTAGTGAATGCCTTTTCTATACAAGGGACAGGACAGCTTCCCAAGTTTGAAGAAGAACTATATAAAACAGAAAATGACAATTTATATCTTATTCCTACAGCAGAGGTTTCCTTGGTTAATATTCACCAAAAAGAGCTCATTAAAGAGGCAGAGCTTCCTCTAAGTTATGTGGCTTATACCCCTTGTTTTAGAAGAGAGGCTGGGTCTTATGGTAAGGATACAAAAGGTTTGATTAGAAACCATCAATTTGATAAAATTGAATTAGTAAAGTTTACCACCCCTGATACCTCTAATGAGGAACTTGAAAAAATAGTTTTAGATGCTGAGAAAGTTTTAAAGCTTCTTAAAATACCGTATAGAGTAACATTGTTATGTGATAACGATTTAAGTTTTGCTTCAGCTAAAACATACGATTTAGAGGTATGGATGCCTGGAGAAGGAAAGTTCAGGGAGGTTTCTTCTTGTAGTAACTGTACAGACTTTCAGGCACGAAGGCTTTCAATCAGGTTTCAACCGGAAAGTAAAAAAGGCAGTTTATATGTTCATACCTTAAATGGTTCTGGTGTTGCGGTTGGTAGAACATTTGCGGCAATATTGGAGAATTACCAGAATAGCGATGGAAGTGTGACTATTCCAGAGGTGTTAAGGCCTTATCTTAAAAAAGACAGAATAGCAAGATAAAAAAACCAAAAACTAAAGACCAAAAACAAAAAACCTCAGCCGAAGACTCATCCGCCAGCCGGTTGGCGGGAAAGACACAAAATCCCTTTTTACTTTAACTCTCTTCCCTTGGGAAGAGGAAAAATGTAAGTGGGAAAATCCTTAAGAGGAACAATGGCTAAAAAAGAGGATTGGAAGATAAATGTGAAAGTAAAAGAAACACTTGTAAGAAAATGGATTGATGTATCAAAACTTAGAATAAATACAATAAAGGGAAATGTTGATATTAGAGGAAAGTTAGCCTTTACAGGAAAAGCTAAGGATGACTACACAACGCCGATTATTATCATAAATGCTTTAAAGCAATTAGACCAAACACTGAAAGCTATCCCTGGGGTAAAGACTATTAAGTACAGTTTTGAAGGTTGGAAGAAGATGGGTGGTAAGTGGACTCAGACAGAAAAAGCAAAAACTGAAGAAGGGTAGGGATAGAAGAATAAATTTTTTCTCAAACTGTATGGATTTTTTAACGGAAAAATCTAAAAA
>CAYYAU010000233.1:0-2637 GCA_964469765.1 uncultured Clostridia bacterium
AGAGTAGGTGGAGCACAGGCTATAGCTGCGTTAGCATATGGAACAGAGTCAATTCCAAAGGTTGATAAGATTGTAGGACCTGGTAATGTCTATGTTACATTGGCAAAGAAGATGGTTTATGGTGATGTGGGAATTGATATGTTAGCAGGACCTAGTGAGATTATGATAGTTGCAGATGACGATACCTCTTTAGAGTTTATTAGGGCTGATGTAAATGCACAGTTAGAGCATGGGCCTCAAACAAAGGCTTGGGTTGTATATTTGGGAAAGAAAAAGCCTATTTTTAAAAGTAAAAAGATAAAGGTTATTCAATTTAATAATGTGAAGGATGCCTCTAAACTTATAAATAATATAGCACCAGAACATCTAGAGATATTAACTAAATCATATAAAATTTTAAAATATATTAAAAATGTTGGTGCTATATTTTTGGGTAAGTATACTCCGGTGGTTGTAGGGGATTACATTGCAGGTCCGAGCCATGTGCTTCCTACTGGAGGAAGTAGCAGGTTTTCTTCGGGCCTTTCTGTAGAGGATTTTCTGAAGAGAGTTTCTATAATTAGATTTTCAAAAAAGGAGTTTTTAAAGGTTAAAGAGAATCTTGTTCTGCTTGCAGAAAAGGAAGGACTTCATCAACACGCGCATTCTGCTAGAGTAAGAAAGTAAACTCTAAATTGGAGGAAAAATGCGAAAAGCAATTATTAAAAGGACAACCAGAGAAACAAAGATAGAAATAAAGGTTAATTTAGATGGCAAGGGTTGTTTTAATATAAAAACACCCATCGGGTTTTTAACTCATATGCTTGAGTTATTTTCTTTACATAGTGTTTTTGATTTGAATGTAAAAGCAAAAGGAGATATAGATGTGGACTATCATCATCTAGTTGAGGATATAGGTATAGGATTAGGCATGGCAATTAAGCAAGCTTTAAAAAATAAAAAAGGAATAAATAGATATGGTTTTTTTATACTTCCTATGGATAACACGTTGGTTGAGGTTTCTTTAGATATTTCAAATAGACCCTTGTTGGTTTATAATGTAAAGTTTAAATCACCATATAGGAAGAAGGATTTTGATTTTGATTTAATTGAGGAGTTTTTTAAAGCCTTGGTAAACAACTTAGGTTTAACACTACACATTAATCTTAAATATGGAAAAGGAAACCATCATATATCAGAGGCAATCTTTAAATGTTTTGCACGTGCATTAAGAAGTGCTGTTGAAATAAATCCTAAAGTAAAATCTATTCCTTCCACAAAAAAAACACTATGAAATGTAGATAAATAAAATCTACACAGGGGCTTTAACGGATGACTGCTACTTTTTTTATTTCATTTATACCTTCTGCTTTTATATGAACAAAGTATATTCCTGTTGCTACTGTATCATCTAAATCATTTCTCCCATCCCAATATCTACAGTGAAGACCATCAGGTAGTTCATCATTCACCAATACTTTTACAAGTTTCCCTTCAACAGTGTATATTTTTATTGTTACTTTACCACTTTCCTTTAGATTAAACCATATCCCTGTTTTTTCTCCTTTATCAGGCTTAAATGCATTATGGACAGGTTTAATTGTTGTTACATCTGTGTTTATTATGTTGTCTAATATGCCAATAAAATCTTCTGCATCTATATTGCTTTGTACTGTATATGTTTTTGACTGTGGAGAAAATCGTAACCCATTTTTACTTACGGTGATTTCATATGTCCCTCGTGATAATAGAAACTGATAGTAGCCATTTGTGTCAGTGAGGGTTTGTTGTTGTTCATTTCCTGTAACCTTTACAATGACATCTTTTATTCCTGTATTAGCACTATTTCTTACATACCCACCCAATCTAAATTTTTTGACATAGTTTGATGCCATTACTGTCCAGTCTTGAGTAGCACTAATATCTTCCATTCCATATTCATCTTTTGCCGTTACGTAATATCCGTAGTCTCCATGGGAAATTGATGATGTCCACTTATATAAGATGCCAGTTTCTGGGGTTCCTGTTGCAGTTTCACTTGATATATCAACATTGGCTTGATTTCCTCCTGAAGTGATATAGAGTTGAGGTTTTTTATATGGTGGATCGCCATCACTATCTTTATAGGTAATTCTAAATTCAAATAGTTCTGATTCATAACCAGGATTTGGAGTGACAATAGCAGATACTTCTGGTTTATTATTGCTGAATTTCTTTATTAGTCCTTTATCACCGCATACCCATACATTGTTAAAATCAACCACAGTTACTCCATATAAGTCTACCTGTTCAGAAACATCTGTTGTTTTGTTCTTCCATGTTTTTCCACCATCATTTGTAAATAGAACAGTTCCATTGTCTCCACATACCCACCCTATTTGAGAATCAAAGAATTCAACATCTCGTAGATTTTTAGTTACTTCACTATTTTGGGATTCCCAATTTTCTCCACCATCTGAGGTGTGCATAATCTTCCCATTATTTCCTACTAACCATCCTGTTAATGAATCGGTAAAGTATAGACTGTTCCCAGTTACTAATTGTGGCTCCCATGTTTCTCCTCCATCTGAAGTATGATAAACTCTTCCACCTCCTCTGAGATAGGTAGCTACTATCCAACCTGTTGATGAGTTTATAAAATATACATCTGAAAGAGAA
>CAYYAU010000234.1:0-2585 GCA_964469765.1 uncultured Clostridia bacterium
GATTAGCATTAGCGTATCAGATAGTAAAGTCTCATAATGGAGATATAAAGGTGGAGAGCAAGGTAGGAGAAGGAAGTAGGTTTATTGTTGAGTTACCATCAGTAAGTATTGAGATAAAAACTCCTTTATTGATTAATTGATATCAAATAAATGTTGATTTTATAGGGAGAGAACACCGTATAATAATATAATAAATTTGAATAAATATAAACAAATATCAAAATAAAATAGAGAAGAAGGAAAATGTAAGAAAGAAACAAAGATGGGGAAAAAAGAAGAGTTGAAGTTATCGATAGAGAGGAATTAAATTACATAATTTTTTAATTGACAGTGCGAGATAAATTATGGAAACCTATACTTTATTGATAGAAGGAAAAGATATTGATACAAAAAATTATAATTACTTTCCTTATAGTGATAAGATGATTACAGATTTTAAAACAACAAGAAATATTATTTCCGAATTAAAGGGAGGAAAAATTCCATTAAATACAAATGAATATATTTATGCAAGATATTGTAAAGGTGATGAGAATCTCAATAGAATAGCTTTAAAATCAGCATATTTAGCAGCTAAACAATTTCAGAAATTTCCATTGGGAGTTCGACGTAGGATTTTTCTAAAGATGTATGAGTTGCTTTTAAAAAATAAGGAAGAATTTATTAAGTTGCTTATAATAGAAGGGCATCCACGAAAATTGGCAGAGTGGGAGTTTGAAGGAATGAAAATAGGGAGTAGCCCTAAAACAATAAACTTTTATGTCTCCCAAATTAGAGAGGAAATTGGTAAAGACAGAAATGAAATTTTATATTATGCGAGGAAACCCGACGGAGTGGTTTGTATAAGTCCTCCTGGGAATGCTGCTGCAAGTAATTCCTACAACGCTATACTTGTTTTTTTGGTAGGTAATGCATTAGTTATTAAGCCACCGATGAGAATGCCTATTTCAACAATATTTTTATGGAAAAATATTGTTTATAAAGCATTACAATATTACAATGCTCCTCCTGGAGTTTTAAATATAGTATTAGGAAATTCTCAAAAAATTATGAATGAATGGATTTCCAGTCCTTATGTAAACGATATTATTTTCTTTGGAGACAGCACAAAGGGATTAGAAATTGGTGTAAAAATATTTAATGCCGGTAAGAAACCCATCCTTGAACTTTCGGGTAACGATCTTTTTTGTGTTTGGAAAGATGCTGATATAGATAGATCCACTACTTCCTTATTAGATGCTTTTTTAGGCTCTACTCAAATTTGTATGGTACCTAAAATTGCACTTATACATGAAGAAATTTATAATAGGTTTATTAACAAATTCATTGGAAAAGTAAAAAAAATAAAGGTGGGTCTTCCTTCAGATCCAGAAACAATATTAAGTCCGGTAACAAAAATAAAAGATTTTTTTGAGTTTTTAGAGGATGCTGTAAAGAAAGGTGGCGAAATTTTATATGGTGGAAGAAGAATCAATCATTTAGGTCAAATTGATAATAATGGTTTGTATCTCCAACCGACTTTAGTTAGAATAAATGATGGTGATATGCTATTCAATATGAGATTTTTAAAAGAAGAAATTTTCTTTCCTTTACTCCCCCTTATAAAACTCTCAGGAAATGATAAAGAGATATTTAGTAAAATGATAAATATAATAGACTCCCATCAGTATGGACTAAGGGTTTCTCTTTGGGCAAATTCACCCAAATATTTAAGAAAATTTGGGAAAGAAGTAAATAATTGTGGATTGTTTAGAATAAATACACGGCATGTTGGGTTTTCATATTATCTTTCAACACATGGAGGTACTAAAAAAACTGGAGGTCCTTTTGGTGAAATGAATTATTTTTGGAGTAAAACCTCCCATTTACAGGGAATTTGTAGAATAAAAAAATGAATGTTCAATCTCTTTTACCATTTTTAAGTGGGATTATCATTATTTTTGCTGGAGTTGTTGTTTTTATTAAAAACCCAAGATCAAAATTAAATTTACTTTTTGCTCTTGAATGTGTTGCATTGTTTATTTGGTTATTTGGATTTAGCAAAATGTACCAAATAAAAAATTATCAATATGCTTTAAATTGGGCTAGATTTGGTTTTATAGGAATAATATTTATTCCTATTTTCATCTATCATTTTTATGTTCAGTTATTAAGACTAAAAAGAAAGTTCATTTTACCTATAATGTATATTTTTGGAATTTTATTTTTATTGATTAGTCATACCGATTTTGTCTATTATAAATTGAAAGTTTTTGGTTGGGGGTATTACCCACAAGGTGGAGTATTATATCCCTTTTATGTTGTATTTTTCTTTGGAGTTTTCATACGATGTTTAATTTTACTATATGCTCAAATGAGACAAAAAAAGAAAAATCCGCTCATTTATAATCAATTAAAATATCTCCTTTTGGCGTTTTTTATTGCTACTTTTGGAGGAGTGGATTATATTGCTAAGTTTGGAATAAAGGTTTATCCTTTTGGATATATTGCTGCTACGGGCTGGATACTTGTTGTTGCCTATGCCATTATCACAACCCGTCTTATGGACATCCGAGTAGCGATTACCAGAACAACAGTGTTTGGGG
>CAYYAU010000235.1:0-2572 GCA_964469765.1 uncultured Clostridia bacterium
TCTTGTGTTTATACATTTCTCTACACTTTCTAAATTTTTTATACCTATAATAGCATGTATCTCACTCATTCTTGCACTTAATCCAACATTCTCTATATCATTGCCATCATTACTTTTCCCATAATCTCTTGCTTTCCTTAAAAACTCTGCAAGCTTATCATCGGTAGTTGCAATTAAGCCTCCTTCAATAGAAGTTAAAACCTTTGTTGGACTTAAACTAAAAATCTCACAATTACCAAATCCTCCTGCTTTAACTCCTTTATACTCAGCGCCAAATGCCTGAGCACTGTCAAAGATGAGTTTTAGTTTATGTTTTCTTGCAATCTCCTCGAGCTCTATAATCTCTGGAGGGTTTCCAAATATATATACAGGCATAATACCAGAAGTTTTAGATGTAATTCTTTCTTCTATTTTTTTTATATCAATATTATATGTGCGAGGATTACAATCTACAAATACTGGTTTTATATTATTCCATACAAGAGAATGAACAGTTGCAGTGAAAGTAAAACTAGGTACAATCACCTCACCTTTTAATCCTAAACCTTTTACAGCAAGTATAAGTCCATTTGTAGCACTTGATACAGCAATAACATTCTTTACTCCTAAGTATTTAGCACATTTATCTTCAAACCTCTTTACATATTTCGCATTTGTAACATTTCCTGAAGAAAAAGCCTCTATAATATCGTAAATAACCTCACCCGGTTCAAATAATGTTGGTTTTATAATAGGAAGCATTTCTTCAAATATTGGCTTACCTCCAAATATAGCAGGTCTATCCATTTTACCCCCTTTAAATCTACATTAATGTTATTACTAAGTTAATTATAACCATATATACTCACTCCTATAGCAGTTAATACTAACTGCATTCCACATATAATAAACCATACCTTTGGTTGCGACAGTCCTTTCTTAAGAAGTAAATCATAAATATGGCCTCTATCTCCAGTGAAAATAGGTTTTTTTCTAACAAATCTTCTCAATATAGCAAAAGCAGTATCAAATACTGGAATTCCTATGATTAAAATAGAAGAAATAAAATTATTAAAATTATATGAGTTTGAAGCAGTTACAATTGCCATTATTCCAAAGATAAATCCTAAAAATCCACTTCCTGCATCTCCTAAAAAAATTTTTGCTGGATAAAAATTGTAAAAGAAAAATCCTAACAAACCCGCAAATAAAGTTAATGATGAACCCATAAGAAATGCGTTTTGTTGTTTTACTCCTATAAAGAAAAAACCCCCACATGCTATTAAGGAAATACCAGCGCATAATCCATCCATACCATCTATCATATTAAATGCATTTGTAGCTCCTACTATATAAAACAAAGTCAATGGGACTGCTATAATTGGAATAGGGATAAAATTCACCTTTATTCCTACCAATAAAACAATAATTCCTGCCATTACCTGCACCAAAAATCTAATTTGTGGCTTCGCTCCCTTCATATCATCTACCACTCCTATCCCAAATACCGATAAAGCAGCAAATATTATTCCTAATAATTCTTTACGATACACGATATGCGGTATACGATATACGAATATTCCTACTCCCATCGCCGCAACTATTGCCACTCCTCCAAGAATTGCCACTGGTTTCTTGTGAATCTTAAGCGAATCTCCATCTGTATTATCTATTAGACCATTATTAAGCGCAAACCATCGAACTATTGGAGTAATAACAAGAGCCGTCATAAAAACTATGGAAAAACTACTAAAAACCATTCCTTAACACCTCTCAGTATAATCTAAATATAATAAATCTTTGATTGGCACAAACATAAAATCCCTAAGTAACATTAGGAGTTTATTCAATGTTTTTTTTCTATTATACTCTTGAGTGAATCTTATAAACCATATTTTAATATTATTTGGAAGCATATAATTCTGAAAATCATCTATATCTATTTCATATGGATGAACATAGACTATAGCATTAACTCTCTGTTTATTCAGTTTTCTTATTGCCCACTTTGTTAAAGCGTATGGAAATAAACGAAGATACCCACCTCCACCAAAAGGAAACTCATATCCCAAAAAACTTGTCTTTGAGACAGGAAACTCAACAACTCCATTTGTGTCAATTTTAGTTTCACTAACTCCGTATAATTTTCTTTTCAATGGAAAAATACTTGCATCATACTTCAAACCCTCCTCTTTTAAAATATCAATTGCCCACATAGAATCCTCTCTTATTGAGAAATAAGGGGCTCTATAACCTAATATTTTTTCTCCTGTAATGTCTTCTATAATCTTAATAGATTTTCTTAAGTCCTCTCTAAACTCTTCTCTTGTCTGTTTGTAAACCAGCTTATGTGAATATCCATGTGAAGCTATTTCGTGACCTTGGTTATAAATCTCTTTGACAAGAAACGGAAATAATTCAGCCACATTCCCTAAAACAAAAAAAGTAGCCTTTGTATTATACAATGAAAGAAGTTCTAATAATTTATAGGTATTTTCAACAACTCTTTTTGTAGGTAGAGATAGTTCTTTACTATTTGAAATATACTTTCCAAACAGTTCCAATGATGATTGAAACCAATCCTCTAAATCAA
>CAYYAU010000236.1:0-2566 GCA_964469765.1 uncultured Clostridia bacterium
GGGAGGATTCCTGTCTATTTTTGAAGCTCTAGCTATGGAGTGCAATGTCATAGTGTCCTCTGAAGCTCCATGCATAGAATACATTAAAGAGAATAACCTTTGCATAGTTTCCAATAGCCTGGAAGATGAGATAATGATGATTTATAAGGGCAAATACGGTTATCCAACAGCTAAAGCTAGGAAGTGGATTGGAAACAACTTGACGTGGGACAAGTTTGGATCTGCTCTTAGACAAATTATGGAGGAAACTACTTTTGAGGGGAGCTAGAGTGAACTTTAGCACTTTAGATAGGCAGAAGCAATACTGGGACAGCGTTTCTCCAAGCTTAGTTGGGCCTATAAGTGCATTAGCACTTGGGAAATGGATAAGAAAGCTGCATCCTGAACCTTTGTCTGGAAGAATATTAGATCATGGATGTGGAATAGGAAGAGTCTATGAAGCAATTGGTAGACCTAGTAACTATATTGGGGTAGATATTAGTGACAAATATCTAGAAATATTCAGGGCCAGACATCCAGAAGCTACAATCATAAAGCTAAGTTCATGGGAGCTACCGTTTCTACCAAAATACTTCGACCATATCATTTCATTTTCTGTGTTCACACATTTTGATGTACATCAAATGACATTTATGCTTGGAGAATTCAATAGAGTTCTCAAGCTTAACGGTGAGATACTCTTAACAATATTCAGAAAAGAAGAGGTAAAGAGACCAGTTGGAAACTGGAAAACAATTAGTAGAAATCTATTTAGTCGCCTACTCGATGTTCTTGGCTTTGAGATTATAAATGAAGTTTTGATACCAGAATCAGGTTATCATCAAGACTTCATCTTAGCTAAGAAAAGGGACAATATTGTATGAAATCATTATGGAGAGAAGCTATATTGAAGTTTAGAGTACCAGGATCCATGGAGCCAGGGATATGTGTAGCTAGCCTCTGCCATAATGAGATATCTATCCTTCCACTCTACTACAAGTTTGTAAAGCAGTTTGCAGACACCTGGATAATACTGGATGATGGGAGTACTGATGGTAGTGTAGAATATATCAAGAGGCTACAGGACCTTAGAGAGATCGATATAATGCTTGTCTCAAGACCAGCTTTCCATGTTGCAAAGCATAGAGTTTACTGGGCTAACTGGAACTATGCGTTTAAGCTCTGTGACAGAGAATGGACTCTTCTAGGATACCTTGATGAAATAGCATATCCAAACCCAGCTGAATATTTCAATAGGATGATGAAAGAGCATGTGGTCTGGAAGATAGGAAGGGAAGAAATCGTATCCCTAAATCCTTTAAAGTCTCTTGGACCTGAAGGGCCATTTGTAAGGTTCTTTCCCACAGGATCTACATTCTTTGAAGCTAAAGCACAATCAGCACATGTTGAACATCCTATAACCAAATTACCAATCAAAGAAGCTCCATTCAGATTCTTCCATATTGGTAGATGTAGAGAAATAAAGCATATCCAAGAGAAAGAGAGAGCATATGAAGCTTGTGGACCTAGTGCTCTAACCTCTCACTATGACCAATCTAGAAGATTAGTAGACATTAAAAATGCTCATCTTATACCTGACAATGGCTTTACTAACTGGTTGCTAGGAGGGTAACGTGTAGTCCGGACTACACTTTGGGAGTAGAGGTAAATGAGAGAATATGTTCAGCTCTTAAGGCCACGTCTATGGTACAGGAACGTCCTATGCTTCATAGCTCTCGTAACATCTGGAGCTCTACTAGATTTCTACAATTACCCAACTTTGCTGTTAAGATTTGTAGCTTTATGTCTAGCTTCAAGCTCAGGATACGTGTTTAATGACATCTTGGATTATGAGCATGACAGAGCTAATCCTGAGAAAGCTAAGAGACCTATAGCTTCAGGAGCTATACCCTTAAAGAGAGCTTTCTGGATAGGAGTGCTTTTAGCAGCATCTTCACTAGCACTATCCATAAGTCTCAGGACAGTGTTTCCAGTAGCCCTACTGATAAACAACATTCTATATTCTGTGTATTTCAGAAACATAGGCTTCCTGGATTTAGTGTCTCTGTCCTGCAACTACTTGTTTAGGACCCTAGAAGGATACTCAGCTCTGAATCTGTCTCCAGACCTATATCTCCTCCTATCCATATTCTTCTTTGCTATGCTTATGAGCCTAGGGAAAAGGGTAGGTGAGATGAAGCTCCTAGAGGGAAATGTTACTAAACATAGGAGAAGCCTTCTAGGAATAAGCTTCAGCTCACTGATAACCCTGTCAGCAACATACGCAGCCTTGTTCCTCTTCTTTGTCTGTCTCTTCCTAGCTAACAGAATGAGTATTTGTACTATTCCCCTAGTGGTCTTCCTCACCAGCAGGTATATCTCGTATCTTGAGTCTAGCCCAGGGAAGGTTAGAGATCCAAACAGCCTGCTGAAAGACAAAGTGTTCCTAACAGTCTTTCTTATAGGTCTAGGAATTATCTTTACAGACTTCACATTCAACATCAAGCTCTAGGTGGCAAAGCTTGATCTCTCTTGTAATTCCAGTCTATAACGAGGACAGCTCCATTGGTGAAGTTATAGAGGACTT
>CAYYAU010000237.1:0-2531 GCA_964469765.1 uncultured Clostridia bacterium
TCCTCCATATAAGTTGAATCTAATAAACTCTATTCTTCAGACTGTTTCTGTAAAACATATCTTTAAAGAAGGAAGCTGGATTATCTGTCAGCATCATCTTAAAGAACAGGTTCTTGAAAAAGTGGCTCATTTGAGGTTATTTAAACAAAGAAGATATGGTAATTCAGTATTAAGTTTTTATGAAAATAAGATTTAATATTATTCTTTTCTTTTTCTTTTTCTTTCCCATAAATGTGTACTGCTTAGAAGGTAGAATTACCAAAGATACTGTATGGGAAGGAAATATTGAAATTACAGGAGATTTGTTAGTTCCTTCAGAAATTACTTTAACTATTTTGCCTGGTTCAAATATTGTTTTTTCAATGAATAGGCGTTCTATAAGGTTTCCTATTAAAAAAAGGATTGATGGAGACTTATATGATATTACTTTTAGAGATAAGCCTGATATTATTGTAAAAGGGACATTAATTATTAAAGGAGAGAAGGACCGTAGAGTAAATATAGGTAATCCAAATCATAATAACCCTGATTATCTTTCTTGGGGAGCAATAATCTTTTTAGGTAAAAATATCTCTTCTAAATTAAAGTATGTAAATATTTCTTATGGAATGATTGGTGTATACTGTTGGGATGAATCTAGTCCGGAAATTGAACATTGCGTTTTTGAAAATAATAAATACGGTATAGTATCTGTTGATGCATCTTCTCCAGAGATTACTGATTGTATAATAAAGAAAAACAGATATGGTATAGGTGTTTATGATAATTCTAATCCTCAGATTCATTCTACTATGATAAGTGCTGAAGAAATAATTGGAATTGGAACAAGGGATACTTCTTCTCCACATTTATATAATAACACTATAACTGAAAATGAGGTTGGAATTGGGTGTTATGATTTTTCACAAGCTTTTATCAATAATAATAATATTTCTAAAAATAAGTTTGGAATTACACTTTTAAATGCGTCTTCCCCAAAAATAGAACATAATTTAATTAGAAATAATACAATAGTTGGTATAGAAATTAGAGATAAATCTTCTCCTAAAATAGTTGATAATGAGATTGAAAATAATAAGAAAGGCATTTCTTACTGGCTTTCTACGACACCCAAAGTGTTAAATAATAATTTTAAAGATAATGAAGAAAAACTCCAGCCAATAATTAAAGGAGAAAAATTTAAAGTATTTGGAAGGTTAAAGAAAGATACAAGATGGAATAAACGAATAATTGTTGAGGGTGATATTGTAGTTCCAGAAGGAGTGACTCTTTTTATTGAGCCTAAAACAGAGGTAATCTTTACTCCAAACAGGAGTAAGTACGATTTTAAAAAAATCATTTCTATTGCTGGAAAGCAGGTAAATGTCACTTTTGACAAAAAATGTGATATCATTGTGTTTGGAAATATAAAGATTATGGGGTATAGGGATAAACCTGTGACTATTGGAAATCCTTCTTTTATAAATGATGATATTAGCTGGGGTGGGATTATCCTTTTAAATAAGAATGAACAGTCGCTTATAAAGTATACACATATTAAATATGCAAGTATTGGCATTTTAATATTAGACGCTTCTAAGGTAAGAATATCTAACTCTAAAATTTCTAATAATAGGATTGGCATTAATTGTGGAGAGAATGCTTTTCCATTAATAGAAAGTAATTATATTAATACAAATTATTCTGAAGGGGTTGTTGCAGTAGATAATTCTAATCCTATAATAAAAAACAATGTGTTTGAAAAGAACTCCATTGCTGGAATACATCTGGAAAATAAAGCAAAGGTTATTATATTAAATAATAAAATAAAAGAGAGTAAATTCGGAATTAGTTGTTCAGATTATTCTTCGGTAGAAATTGTTAAGAATACTATTGCCTCTTGTGATATAGGGCTTATTCTCTCTAAAGATGTTAAAGGAAAGATATATGGAAATCATATTTTATTTAATACAAAGGGCATTCGCTATGTTTCTAAATCTGCTATTGAGTTAGGTAACAATCTATTTAAAAAGAATAAACAGAAAATTGAAAAATTATGAAGATATTTATAGTAGTATTATCCAGTATTGTTATATTTAGTGGATGCCTTTCTAAACAAAGATACACATCTTATGGAAAACTGACAGAAAATGAGATATGGAAAGGGAAAGTCTTATTAAAAGGAGATATTGTAGTTCCTCATGGGATTACTCTTAATATATTTCCTGGCACTCAAATTGACTTTTCCAAAAAAATCCTTTACAATGTTGCAATATATAGACTCGTTGGTTCCAGAAATACTAATATTTTAAATGATAAACGGATTGAAATAATTGTTAAAGGAAGAATTTTTGCAATTGGAGAAAAAAATAATAAAATTTATTTTAATAAAAGAAAAAGCTCAACCGCAGGTAGTATTATTTTTTTGAACAAACAACCATCTAAGATTTCATATTCTATTATTGATGGGTTATATGTGGGAGTTAAATGTTATGACTTTAGTACAGTATCTATTGAGCATTGTGAATTTAGGAACAATAAGGTTTCGGGGA
>CAYYAU010000238.1:0-2517 GCA_964469765.1 uncultured Clostridia bacterium
TCAATAACTTTAAATTCTGGATGTAGATTTGCCACTCCACTCCAAGAAATACCATCATCAACAAACAGAGCAGCAGCTTTGTCAATGTAATCAAAATAAATACGTTTCATTTTACCTTTTAATCCAGCTATATATGTTCCTATATAGTAATTTCCTTTTAATAAATCTACATTAAATCTAAACTTTACACGTATAACAGTATTGGTTTCTCCAAAGGCATAACATCTTTTTAATTTATAAAAAGAGGTATCAAATACTATCAATCTATCATTCCTTCTGATAAAAAAACCAAAGTCTATATTCACATTTTCATTAAATACTGCTGTAAATGCAAAAATTGCTATATCACCGCTATAAAAATGGGACGCTAATTTTCCCTCTTTGTCTAAAAGTTTGATGTCCTTTATCTCAGCAATTTTTTTAGTTCGGTTATTATCATCTTTTATTAAATTGTAATGTTTTTTCCTTTCTGAAAAAAGTTCAGAATATTTATTAATTGCTTCCTCGGTTGAACCATCTATCAGGATTCTTCCCTCATCAAGTAAAATTGTCCTTTGACAAAGTCTTCTTATCGAATTTAAATTGTGAGAAACAAATACGACTGTTCTATTCCCATTTAAATACTCTTCCATTCTTTCAACACATTTCAGTTGAAAGTTCATATCTCCAACTGATAAAACCTCATCAATCAATAAAATATCAGCATCAATATGTGCAGAAACAGCAAATCCCAGGCGAACCTTCATTCCTGAAGAATAACGTTTCAATGGAGTATCAATAAACTCTTCTAATTCTGAAAACTCAACAATCTGTTTAAATTTCTTATCTATTTCCTTGTTCTTCATTCCCATTATAGAACCATAAAGATAAATATTTTCTCTACCTGTAAGTTCAGGATGAAAACCTGCAGCAAGTTCAATCATTGCGGCTATGCGTCCTTGCTTGTAAATTTTACCCTCTGTAGGTAAAGTAACCCCGGATAAAAGTTTTAATAAAGTGCTTTTACCTGCTCCGTTGAGCCCTATAATTCCTAATATTTCTCCTTTTTTCAATTGAAAAGAAATATTCTTCAAAGCATAAAAGTTGGAATTATCCCGTCCTTTCCTTTTAGGATTAAATAACCTATAAATATCATCTCGAAGTGTGCGATATCCGCGCTGTCCTAAGGCATACTTTTTAGAAACATTTTCTACCTTTATAGCTAATTGTTTTTCCATTATTAAATTATATCAGCAAAAGTGTTTTCCAGCTTCTTGAAATATCTATATCCCAAATAAAATATCAAAAATGACACCAAAGAGGCTATTCCTAAATAATAAAAGTCAGGAGGTTGTGCCTGAATTAAAACCTTACGGTAACCATCTATAATTGGTGCCATAGGATTAAGCATATAAAAGAATTTAATTTTAATTGGGACAATACTAATAGGATAAATGATAGGACAAGCATACATTAAAAGCTGGGTAAACAAAGGCAAAGCATATCCTATATCCCTGTAATAGACATTTATTGCTGAGAAAAACAATGAAATACCAAGGGTGAAAATTATCTGTATTAAAAGTATTGGAAATAGAAATAAAACATTTAAAGAAAAAGAAACCTTAAATAAAAACATCAAAACCACAAATATAATCCCAGCAATAGAAAAATCCACAAATGCAGCTAACACTGAAGAAAAAGGAAATATCTCCCGTGGAAAATATACTTTAGTAATGAGGTCTTTGTTATTCTCTAAACTGGGTATTGCGAAAAAAAGAGATGTCGAAAAAAATGTCCACGGTAAAAGAGCGCTGTAAGTAAATATTGGATACGGAATATCATCACTTGGAATCTTAGCAAATTTAGAAAAAATAATTGTAAAAATAGCCATTAGAGATAAAGGTTTAAGCACTGCCCATAATATTCCCAGAACTGTCTGTTTATATTTAACCCTTATCTGTCGGAGGGTTATGTTAAATAGAAGTTCTTTGTATTTAACGAACTCTTTAAAATAATCTATCATTGCTTTTTCCTATATTAATGGTTTTTCGTTTTACCTCGCCATGAATCCAAAGTATCACTGCTATTATTACCCAGAATATCATTCCTAAAGTAAAATCTAGACGGCGCCATTGCCCGTCATCATAAAGAATATCAGTAAATGAAATCCTTTTAACACCAGTTATTATTAACCATAATAAAATAGCTGTAAAAAGATATGGTGTAACTTTAGCTAATGGATTATTCTGTCTGACTATATCTCTGTACTTGCTATACAAATTAACCAAAAGGAAAATGTAAATAGCTATCAATGGTATACCAAAGGAAGTAGCTAAAAAAAGGGGGAAACTGTGTGGACCAAGAATATAATAATACCCTACTCCAGGACCTCCATAATAAATATAGTGAACATAGGAAGCAACATACTTATCCCACATCCCAGCACCGATACCAAAAAACGGGTAATCCTTTATCATTTCAATTGACCCTTTCCATGCTGCCATTCGGGAAGGGGTAGAAAATAGGGATCCTTTTGCC
>CAYYAU010000239.1:0-2514 GCA_964469765.1 uncultured Clostridia bacterium
TCGCTCTGGTTAAAAACCGAAACGAGGAAGGAAAAGTGAAACTAAAGGAGCTTTAGATCGCCAATGGCAATCTTTATTTTCCTTTCTGATTATCGACAAAGTCTTATTTTATTACTCCACCTAGATAATTTCTAAAATAAATCTGTTTTCCTTTCCAAAATATTTTTTCTTCCCCAAAAAAACTTTCTATATCTCCTTTCCATGTATTTTCATACCTAAAGTCTCCCTCTTTATAGCTTTCTGGACCTCTTATAGGAAAATCCTTTGGAAGCTTTTTTAAACACCGCTTTAGGAAAGAAAAACACTTCTTTGACAAATATCTATGCGACAACATCCCCCCTCTATAAGACATTGCCCAAATAGGATTTCCCCTGTACCAAACAATCTCTTGCCCAACATCAACAAAATGACCAAAATATTTATCCTTATATAAGAAAGGTTTCTCTTTATAAATATATTCTAAGCCATTATCTTCCGTTTTAACAGGCCTAGCCATTTTTGAAGCAAAGGTAGCTTTCTTTGCTTTCTGTATAAAGTTAATTATTTCTCTATCCATCATTTCTTTTGAGCTTTATGATGAAAATAAATTTTATAAGGAATGCTAGGCTCTCTAAGATAATCTGATATTTTCTCTTCTAAATCATCCCAATAAGAATTACTCCTTTGAATTTGTTCATAGAGGGGAATTAACTCTGGTCTGTTTTTTTTAAGAAACTCAAAAATTCTTTTTCTATTATTCGCTCTTATATTTAAATTCTCAAATAAAACCTCATCAATATAATTTTTTGAGAGTTTTATTAACTCTTTAAAATCAGTAATTTCTGGGAAGATAGGAGAAATAAATAAATAAGTCCTTATACCTTCTTCATGAAGTTTTTTTAATGTTTCCAATCTTCTTTCTGGTGACGAAGCATAAGGCTCTAGTTCTCTTGAAAGAGCTCTGTCTAAGACTCCAACCGAAAGGCCTACTTTTAAATTTTCAAATTGCCTTAATAAATCTAAATCCCTTAAAACCAGTGAGGATTTAGTTAGAATTTCCAGCGCTGGCTGGAATTCTAGTAATCTTTCTAAACACCTCCTCGTAATCTTATATCTTGCCTCTACAGGTTGATAAGGATCTGTAACTGATCCAATTAAAATTACAGAATCTTTCTTTGCCGCTTTTGGCGTTATAGTTTCTGGTGCGTTAATTTTAACATCTACAAAAGAGCCCCATTTTTCACCCTTGTGCCCTGTAAACCTTCTCATAAAGTCAGCATAACAATATATACAAGCATGTTGACAGCCAACGTAGGGATTCAAGACAAAATCCGCATCTTGCAAATTACTTTTTACAACTACAGATTTTACTTCTCTTCTTTCCACTCGCATAACAAAATGGTAAATATTTTTAAATATTCAATAAATGTTCGAAAGCATAACAATTCTTGAAAATCTTTGGTACTTTAAATCTCCTAAAATAAAATCATCTATAGGTTTCCCATTAGAATCATAAGCCCAAGGATCCGAGAGTAATAAGCCCTGAGAAGTTATATTAAGGTGACTCGAGTTCTTCCCGTTAGAATCTTCTCTTAGAGCAGTTTGGATCTTGATTTTTGGAGTATTTAGTTTTTCTAATGACTTGTATAGTTTGATTGCTGTTTGGCATTCTTCTTTATTAAGACTTAAATCCATTCTCTGTGTGCCTCTGCCCACAGGAAAAAATTTCATCAAAAGCAGTTCATCTACTCTCGCCTCAGTTAAATTCTTATAAATACTTTTTATTATCTCCCTATCAATATTTAATTTATTTAAAGGAGTTTGCGCCACTGTTTTAATACCCTTTTTAGCTATCTTTTTTATTTGCTCTAAATTCAAATAGTTATATCCTTTCGGCCTAAGAGAATTTGGTTCATGCGGAAAATCATAAGTGAATCCAATTGTTCCTACAATTTTTTTTAATTCTTCAATGTTTACAAGAGAAAGTCCGACTCCTGTAGTTGTAACTGAAATACTATCTCTTCCGAATTTTCTGCTTAATCTTGAAACTATATCTACGTTTTCTCTAAAAAGTAAAGGTTCTCATCCGGAAACATCAATTTCAGAAATTGGCATATCCAAATTATCCACAATTCTTAACTTATCCTCAAAAGACAGCTCAATCTTTTTTGACTTGATTCTTTTTAGTCTAGTTTCCCATGATTCGGAAGAAAATGGAAGATAATACGCATTAACACAGCAAAAAGAACAATTATAAGGACACACCTTGGTAATATTCCAAATTAGTCGCTTTTTCTCAGAAAAATTGTAAAGCAATTTAAAAAGCAAGTAATTAAATATAATTATTAACTATAATACAACTCTTTAAAAGTTATGTCAATAGACTATACGTATTCGTACTTACTTGTACATTATAGTAACGTCTCTTCTGTAAGTTAATGGTGGGACGCTGAAAAGGCTAATTTATTACTAAAAACGGTCGGCCTCTCTTGGTAAGAAATATCAGGAACAGCATCAACCGCTATTTTAAGATTG
>CAYYAU010000240.1:0-2491 GCA_964469765.1 uncultured Clostridia bacterium
TCGCCTGCCCATAATATATCTCATAGCTCTGCTCTATTGTGCCTTGTGTTGTGTTTCCAAATCCATCATTACTTGAACTTACACCCCATCCTTTTACTCCTTTTAATAAACCAATTAATACTTTTTCATCTTTAAAATATGCTGGAGATAACTCAGAGGGACTTTCTTTTCCATCTGTATACTCATAAACTGTCGTTATCTCAGAATGGTTTGTTGAACCATCCCAATTCCCATCTCCAACCTTTTCTTTTGTTGTATAATTAAAATGACAACTATCAGTTATTGTTGTAGATTTGGTTATCTTTGCTTGCCCTGTTAAGTATATCAGTTCTTTATCATACTCGTGTATTACTTTCCCTTCTTCACCGTTACCAAAAACATCAATATTTCTGGTAGTGCCTTCTCCCATTGCTCCTTTCAGTAACCCTATTAAAACATACCCGTCTTTAACATACTGTGATGGAACTGACCATCTATTATCCTTTCTATCAGTATATTCGTAAGTTGTTGTAATTTCATTCTCATTAATTGACCCATCTATATTATCTGTTATAGTAACACTTGTGGATTTAGATACCTTTGCCATACCTGAAATAATTCTATATGCCTGTTTAATACTTTGTTCTGTTATATTGCCAAATATATCTATATTATTCGATTCTCCTTCTGCCCATGTTTTCTTTAATAGTCCTTTATTTATATTTCCATCTTCATTCAAAAACCTACCATATATCTTTCTTCCATCAGAATATCCTGCTGAAATTATATCTTTATCATATGCTGATTCTTTCCCATTTGTATATTCATAATATGTGGTTATTGTTGTTATTCCTTCTGTCCCATCCCAACTTCCTTTTACTAATTTGTTACTTTCTAAATGTGCTAAATGAGTTGTTTGGACTGTTTTTTCTATCTTTGCTTCTCCATTTATTACTTTATAAGAATGTTCAATTGTTCCATAACTTCCATTTCCAAACACATCATAACTTCCAATCTTTCCATTTTCCATCCATACTTTCTTTAATAGTCCTGTTATTACTCTTTTATCCTTCCCTTTATACTTATTTAAAATATATCTTCCATCTGAGTAGCCACAAGCAATTAAATCTTCATCTGCTATTGATTCATTCCCATTTGTGTATTCATAATGGAGTGTCATCTCTATTTTTTCATAAGAACCATCAATGTTTGTTCTTTCTGTGGTACTTTCAGAAACTGATATCTTTGCCTGACCATTGATTACTGTATAAATATCATCTGTCTTTGTTACAAAGCTATTCCCAAATATATCAACACCTGTGGTTATACTTCCTCCTTTTGCTCCAATTAGTTCTCCTTTTTTATTATACTCGTATTCAATCCATCTCTCTGTAAAGCTTGTTGAACCATCTATATCTATTCTATCTACTTTTTCTTCAGTTTTTACATTGGTTGATATAACTGTAGTTTTTACTCTATTCCCAAAACTGTCAAAAACCCATTTACCCGCACCTGTGGTTTCTTCTTCTAAATTATGTTTAGAAACACCTTCTATATTATAAGAAGAACTTAAATTATCCTGTTTATTAGATAAGATATTTTTCTTTATAAAGGAATCTATTGTGGATTTTAAACTATTGCTTAAGGAAAAGACCTGAGAAGTGCTATAATCTTTTATTGAAGTGAACGCCTTTTTAACAGAAGAGATTATACTTATTCTTTGTTCCTCAGGAGGTGCTCGGCTTGATAGAACAATCCCATTCCATTTTGATAAAAACTCATCTCGGGAAACATAATATGTTTCTCCATTGGTCTCTATCACTTTTACTATACCATTATCCACTTTAGCTACAACTACCCAATGGTTACCTCCAACATGAGCTATAACAGGGCTATCCATTTTTGATAACTGCTCAAAACTTATTCTTGTTGTGTTTAAGTCTAATCCATATTGTTCTGCTACTTTTCTTAATGCATAAGCAGATGTATAAACTATCTCTTCTTCGCCTGGTTTAATAATCCCTTCAGTAATATCAATAAGAATTGTGGCTGCTGCTAACTCATCTTTACTTACTTCTATTCCTGCCATCTGAAGCACTTTATGTAATGCATTCACACCACAAGATATTATAAACTGACCAGTTGACTTGAGCCATTCTATTGTTTGACTTATAAGATTCTGTGTTTGAATTAGAATATTTTTAGAAATATTCTTTAAATCAGACAGAAACCTATTTGCTAAATCCTTAAATTTCGTTATTACATTGTTTACTACTGAAGATATATCAATACCACTTAAATTAATACCAAAAATGCCAGGACCTGCACCAATAGGCTGTGAAAACCTTGCTCCAGAAAATCCATGGTCTATTCCAAAACTTACTCCTTCATTGAGGAAACTAAGATTAATACTGTCAATAAGTGTGTCTCCCATATTTAAATCAATATTTTGAGGAAGTAGAATATTTGATTGACTGTCTGGTTGATATGGGTTTGCTATAGGAGAAACTCT
>CAYYAU010000241.1:0-2485 GCA_964469765.1 uncultured Clostridia bacterium
CTTGGTGAACTCCTGGTTTTCCCAGCCCCTGCATCCCGAGCAATATTACCTCCAATCTCGCCGGCTCGGTTGAATACGGTCCACGAATATAGGAACCGCCATAGGAATGTATGATTGAAGTAGTCTTGGCGGCGAATTCCCTGGCCAGTGCCTTTATCGTCCATTCCGGGACACCACATTTGGACGAAGCCCACTCAGGCGTCTTGGGAATGCCATCTTCTTTACCCATAATGTAGTCAGCAAATTTATCAAAGCCAACGGTGTGTGTTGCTACGTATTCCTTATCGTAGGTGCCCTCGGTTATCCAGATATAAGCTATGGCCAGTTGCAGAGCAGCATCAGTGTTGGGTAGTATCGGTATCCACTTATCGGCGTGAACCGCAGCTCCGTAGTTCAGGTCAGGGCAGATGTATACCTGTTTTATCCCCAGCTCTGTCCAGAAATAGCATAATCGGCTCGGGAGCCCGGCTAAATAGAAATACGGGGTAGTTTCCGGGTCACACCCCCAGAACAGCAGCATCTCAGCATTTTCTGCCATATCCTTGACCAGATTGTTTTGTTTATAATAGCCTTTCAAACCAACACCATCATCCATCCCCCACACGTGTTTGGCTCCCCAGTACCACCCCTCCCAGCTATCCGGATTTCTTTGCTGAAATGTCGCGCCTCCCACAAGTTTAAGGAACTCGTACTGGCACCCATGGGCGGCGTGCACAACTTTTGACTCTCCGTGCCCGTCCGCCTGAGCCAGAACGGCGTATGGACCATATTTTGCTTTTACTCTTTTTATTTCGCTGGCGATTATGTCCGTAGCCTCATCCCATGAGATTCTCTTGAACTTGCTCTTACCCCTGTTCTGTGGGTTCCTCTCGCCGTTGGGGTCCCAATCAACCCTCTTCAGAGGGTATTTAATTCTGTTAGGGGAATAAACACGCTTTTTGTATGCCAGATTGAAAGGGGGTAGCGCGATTTTCATAGACGGTTCAAAGACCTTCCCTCGTGCCTCAATCTTCCATGGATTGAATTCTTTCTTGTCATACTTCCAGTCCAGGTGCAATGGTCTGATTCTGACTATCTTGCCGTTTTTACTATCAATGGCTGCGGGCATTGCACCATGACCACCAAGAGCCAGTCCTTTTATGTATGTTTCCTCCGATTCTTTTGGAACTACCTCTGCTGCCTGCTGATCCTTTAACTTAGTTTTATCGTTTGACATTCTAATTACCCTCCTTTTGACAGTCTGTACTAAGTGAACTCTGGCTTTAGAGATCAACTAGCTCCTTCACTAGACGAGAGGGGGTTATTATTAAACCACACTAGGCCGTTCACTCGATTGGCAGATTAAAGAATGTTTTAGGGTTATTCCAGGTAACCCCCTCTATCTCTTCTCTGCCTAAGCCTGACATCTTCATTGCCCAGGCTACTTTCACCAGCGACAGGTGGCCGGCACCTCCATATCCCAGTTCAGAGCCCAGAACTATCCTGTCTCTCTTATCAGGGTTATTGATAACCAGCTCTGCCGCCTCTTCAGCGGTCAACTTATCATAGCAGATGCTCAAACCGGTGACATAGCCCGAATTCAGGCGAGTCTCAAAGGTATTCTTCCCCGTATGGTCAATAATAGCCCTGCCCATAGGGAAGCCCTCTTTTTTGAGTATATCAATGACCTGAGAAGTTATCTTTGATACCTGAGGTTCACGTGGCGTAGGAGTATGAACTATTATTGGCAGATTGTGCTCCTCGGCTATAGCCAGCTGCTCTTTGAACAGCCCCACTTCGTGGTCATTGCCGTTGTCCAGCCCAATCTCGCCAATACCAACCACCCGCTTTTCCTTTAGATAGCCGGGAAGAGCCTTGAGACATTCAGCGTATCCCTCTTTATTCAGACCATAGAAGGGTACGGCAAGGGTGGCGTAGCAATCTATGCCCATGGAGGCGGCGTATTCCACCATATAGCCCAGGGTTTTCTCCCACAGCTGTATAACCGTTCCCGGGTAAAACAAACCGCTCATCAGGTGTGGTGTGGGGATGATACCCGCTTCCACCCCTCCCCAGGCCATTCTCAAAATATCCTCGCCAGCTACCCTGTCCAGATGTACATGAGCGTCAATTATTCTCATCTAGAATCCTCCTAAGCTATTTTTTAATAAATTTAATAAACAAGTCTGAGCTATGCATCTATGAGAGTTAAACCTCCCACTTTGAGACTTCGACAAGACAGGAGTTAGGCGCAAACCCAGGAGCGTTCCTTGACATCATCCGTGAAGGGGTCAGGATATTTACACAGCCACCTCTGTCCACAGAATAGGGCTTACTTGGCTCAACAGGGTCATATTTCGCTGAGGCTTCGTAAGAATGGACAACACCGGGTCGCACCCTTTCCGTAATGTGGGCTATGCCCAGCACTGCACCCCGGTCATTGTATAGCTTGATGATATCCTCGTTCTTTATACCTCGGGCACTTGCGTCCACTGGGTGGATACGG
>CAYYAU010000242.1:0-2477 GCA_964469765.1 uncultured Clostridia bacterium
CAGGATATGCTTTAAGTTTTTTTTCTAATTCAAAAAAAGGAATCCATTTTAATTCTACACGAAAATCTTCGATTTGTTTTTTAATCTCTTGTAATTCTAACCAATGCCTATGTTTTTCTTCTAAAGGAGCACGTTCAGCTTCAGCCTTTTTAATTTCTTTTTCGAATTCGTCTATTGATTCAAGTGTTTCCTTAATTTTATGTTTTATTTGTTCTATATGTATTTCGCTTCCTGATAGACCTATTTTTTCTATAAATTTTTGGAACCGATCTTGAGGAGAACTTTGAATAAAAGGCATAAATTCTTCAGCTGGAACAAATGCCATTTTATCTGCTGGATCAATTCCTACACTTCTTAATGTGGATAATAATAATTCAACTTCGTCATTTGAAAGAGGATTCCATTTATCTTGTTGGTTTCTCATAAAGAATTGATGATCTCCTTTATGACCATATTCACCAATTTTTCCTTTTGGATTTATTTGATATCGAATATGAACTAAATCAGAATTAAGATATTTATCCTGAAATTCCTTCATCTCACATATAAGAAATCTATTACCTCCAATCACAGGATTATATAATATTAATTCAATTCTAGCAGGTTTTTTTGGATCTTTTAAATATTCAGTTAAATATTTAAGCCGCACACCAATGGGATTCAATCCAAAAGCAAGTCGTATTCCATCTATTAAAAGACTTTTCCCAACCCCGTTTCTGCCAGTTAAAATAGTTATTCCAGGTTCAAGTTCTAATTCTTCTTTTTCAAATAATTTAAAATTCTCAAGATATATGTTTTTAACAAAACCATTATTTATGAAATCCATTTTTTTTCTCCTCGAATTATTGTATATGTATCAAAGTAGATTATCAGATTATTTTTTATACTCTTTTTCAAGGATTTTATATAAAAAATTTTATTAGATAATAATATTATAAAAAATTTGTAATTGATTTTATATTTTAACGACTGTTTTATATCTTTTTATTGATTGAAATTTAATTTTATCATTTGACGTTTATATATAAAGTTTTCGATCCTACCATTCATCTTGATATGATCTTTTTGTCCTAGATTCAGTAGGAATATTTAAATAAGTTTGTTTTTTTTCTTGATGCTTTTTAGTACCTCCAGAATGCATGATTGCATCTATAAGCATATTACTTGTTAATGTTTTATCTATTGAGTTCATTGCTTTAAGTAATGAAACTGCAATTGCTCGCTCAATGTCTGCACCAGTAAAACCGTCAGTTCTATCATTTCCATTCTCGTCTTTTAGAGTTCTTTTTAATTCTTCAATCGTAAAATTTACAGTAATACCTGAATTCCTTATTTTCTCTAAATAAAATTTAAGAATTTCATATCTTAAATCTTCATCAGGAAATTTGAACTCCATATTATAAGTAAATCGTCTCCATACAGCGCTATCTAATAGATCTTCATGGTTTGTTGCCGCTATGACTGCTAGGGGTATTTTTTTAAGAAACGCTTTATCGAAATGCTGTAGAAATGAAACCACAGACCTTTTCACTTCAGCAACATCATTTGGATTAGAACGTTCACTTGCAATGGCATCTAATTCATCAATAAATAGTACTAATGGAGCATTAATTTTTTCTACAATTTCACAAGCTATATCTATTACCGCCCCAAAATTTCTCATAGTTTCTCCTAAATAGGATCCTACTAACTTATCTGCATAAACTAGTAAAAGCGGAATTTCATACTTTTTTGCCATTGCTTTTACTAATGTCGTTTTTCCTGTACCAGGAGGACCATATAATAACGCAGAAAAATTTATTTTTAGATCTAATTTATCTAAAAAATCACGGGATCTTTTCAAAGCCCCTAAAAAATCATCTAAAAACTGTTTCTCATCTTCTAAACCTATTAAATCCTCTAAATTATCCTCAATTTCTGAGGGTAAGATTATTTCACCATAATCCTTAAAAAGATCTTTAAATTTACTGACAAATTCCTCCATATAATCACTTTGTTTCCTTTATTATAAAAAGAATTTTTTTTTTTCAGTGTAAATAATAAAATTTTGTGATTAATTAATTTCTTTTATTACTACAATAAGTCTTTCTATCAACAATTATCAGTTATTTATTTAGTATATTTAATGTTATTGGAAATTAAATTTAATGAGAAATTATTATATGTTATATTTTTTTAAGTATATTTAATAAGAAATTTTTATCGGAAATTAATCCCATAGAAATTTATTGTGTGTTTTATTTTATTTTAAATTAATGAATTGGATTTAGATATTCTAATATCTTTTTAATATGTTCATCTGTTTCTTTTGGTGATGAATGTAACCATTCCCTTTCGATTTTAATTGACGAATTGTGCTGAATTGGTAAATATCTTGCGATGATCTTCCATAAAGGAACAAAGATTTGTTCTCTAAAATTTGCTTCCTCCATCAAGTGAGCTAGTGGATTTGAGTTTGCTTCCAATTTGGCTTTATA
>CAYYAU010000243.1:0-2457 GCA_964469765.1 uncultured Clostridia bacterium
AGCAATATAGCCGTCAATCTTGAAAACATAAAAAGTATTTTTACAATATTTTCCTTATGAATTTTGGGAAGAATGTTGTGGCAATATTTTTAGTGTTGTACTTTTTTAGTGGTGTTTCAATTTTACACTTTCTTTTTAAGAAATTTAAAACAAAAACCTTTGGGAAAATACTTGGATATTTTCTTGTATTTTTACAACCGACCTTTTTTATAGGTATAGGTATTATAGATGTATGGTTTGATTTAAGAAAGTTTATTATAAAACTTTCAATCCCAAAAGTTCCCAAGTGATTTAGAGGAGGTTATAATGCAAATAATCTTAAAACAAGATATAAAAGGACTTGGTAAAAGAGGAGAAATAAAGGATGTTAAACCTGGCTATGCTCGGAATTATTTAATACCAAAGAAGTTTGCAGTTGTGTTTACTAAAGAGAACCTTAAAGTATTTGAGAATGAGCAGAAACATAGAACTCAAAAGGAAAACAGACTCCTACTGAAGGCACAGAAGTTACAGGAAAAGCTAAAGGATGTATCTTGCGTAGTTAAGGTAAAAGTTGGAGAAGAAGATAGAATCTTTGGGACAATAACAAATAGAGAGATAAGTGAAAATTTAAAATCTATGGGGTTTGATATTAAAAAACAGGATATTATTGTTCCGGAACCTATTAAGAAGTTAGGAGTTTATACTGTTGAAGTAAAGATATATAAAGATGTTTCAGTAAAACTTAAATTAGTGGTAGTGAAGGAAGAATGATTAAAGCTGTTATTTTTGATTTTGATAATACATTAATGGATTTTATGAAAGTGAAAAGAGCAGCTGTTTCCTCAGCAGTTGATGCAATGATTGATGCAGGATTAACAATGAATAAAAATGAGATGATTGAAAAGATATATAGTGTTTATTGGAAAGAGGGAATTGAAGACCAACACATTTTTGATAAGGTATTACAGCAAGAATTCGGGCAAATAGATTATAAAATTTTAGCAGCTGGAATTATTGGTTACAGACGAGCGAAAGAAGGAAGTATGTGTCTTTATCCACATGTTCAATTGACCCTTACGTCTTTACTGAAGATGGGAATATCAATGGTGGTAGTTTCCGATGCTCCAAGATTACCTGTTTGGATGAGAATATGTTCTTTTGGTTTACAGCATCTTTTTGATTATGTGTTTACTTATGAGGATGTTGGAGAAAAAAAACCCTCACCAAAACCTTTTAGAATGGCGTTGAGGAAACTTAATCTTTGTGCCGAAAGTGTTTTGATGGTGGGAGATATAATAGAAAGAGATATTGAGGGAGCAAAAAAATTAGGAATAAAAACTGTATTTGCAAAATATGGTAATGAATCTAATATACAAAAATCAGGTGCTGATTATGAAATAGATGATATCATTGAATTAATTGATATTATAAAAAAAGAAAATAATATTAAGAATAATGTTAAGATTAAAACTGAACTGCAATGAAGAGATATAATAAATTAAGAGGCACTTCTGATATTTTTTACCCTGAGATAGAAAAATGGGAGTTGCTTGAAGAAAATGCTAAAAGAGTCCTAAACACTTATGGGTATTCATTAATAAGAACACCCTTGGTTGAGTTGACATCGCTTTTTACCAGAACCATTGGAGATGATACGGATATTGTTATTAAACAGATGTATAGTTTTAATGATAAAAAGGGAAGAAACATAGCATTAAGACCAGAGGGAACTGCAGGAATAGTAAGAGCAGTTATAGAGAATAGACTATTTGAAAGACAGCGTATTTTAAGATTATACTATGTAGGGTCTATGTACAGATACGAAAGACCTCAAACGGGAAGAAAAAGAGAGTTTTTCCAAATAGGAGCCGAACTAATTGGTGCTGAAAATGTATTTGCAGATTTAGAAATAATCATTGTTGTAATGAATATTTTGAAGTCAATTGGACTGAAAAAGATTACATTGTATTTGAACAATATTGGATGTAGCAAATGCCGTCCGAATTTTATTAATGCTTTAAAGGATTGGCTTTCTTCTCATCTTAGTGGTTTTTGTAATGATTGTAAAAGAAGGTTTCAAACGAATCCTTTAAGGATTCTTGATTGTAAAATTGATAGGGTTACCTTGAGAAAGGCTCCTTCAATTATTCGGTTTATATGTAAAGATTGTAAAGAGAAATTTTCAAAATTACAGGATTTTCTAAAGAATCTGGATATTTCTTTTTCAGTTGATTCGTATTTGGTAAGGGGATTAGATTATTATACTGGTAATATATTTGAAATAAAATCTAATGTTCTTACTGCGCAAGATACTATTGCTGCTGGTGGAAGGTATGATAATCTTTTTACTCAATTAGGCGGGCCTGTTCTTCCAGGTGTTGGGTTTGCTATTGGTGTGGAAAGAGTATTAGAAGCAAAGGAGAAAGAAAAAACAGATTGGAAGTTAGATAAGAGAAAAAAGTTTTATTTTATTTC
>CAYYAU010000244.1:0-1920 GCA_964469765.1 uncultured Clostridia bacterium
TTAATTCTATCTGAATTGAACTTGAAGTTGTATCTATTGTATCATCATGCAAATCAAAAAGAAAAGAAGTAGAAAAACTGTAACTATATTCAGCTATTCCACTTAATGTATCAGTTGCTTCCCATCTAAATGTTGGTCTATGACAGGTATGGGTATGTGTTGGGTCTAAAACTTCGTTATGGAAGATTGTTTCTACACTATCTATCACAGGGAGTGTTGTGTCTATCTTTATCTCATACGAACTTACCCCGGTTGGATTATCTTCTGCATTTGTTCCTAATACATTTAAACTCCATATCCCTTCAGTAGGAAAACTTGTGGTAGAGCCAACTGTAATTTCATTCCAATCTGACCAATCTAAAGGAATCTTATTGATGGTATATGTGCTGAGTAATATATAATAGCTATCAGCATTTTTAAGGGATTCTATCTCTAGTTCAAGATTATTTCGCCAGGTTCCAGGTGTATAATCAACAAAACTTACATCAGGACCTTTGACATTCATCAATACTGAAACATCTTGACTGCCACCATTACCACTAAAACTAATTGTGGCTTCATAATCTCCAGAAATTAGTCCCTCTCTATTCACAATTATTGTTACATCTTCTGAACTTCCTGAAGATAAACTTCCTGAAGTTTTATTTAAACTTAACCAGTCTAAATTTTCTGATACAAACCAGTTAAGTGTTCCGCCACCTGTATTTGTTACTGTAATTATATGATTTGATCTAAGATGTTCAAAGTTACACTCTGTGGTACTTAATGAAAGTATTGGATTTCTGCTTGGCTCTGGGACACTCATAGATACTGAAACACTTTGATTTCCACCATTACCACTAAAACTAATTATTCCATTATAATCTTTAGGACTTAGTCCTGTTCTATCAATTGTTACTGTTACATTCTCTGAACAACCTGTGGATAAACTTCCAGTGGTTTTGTTTAATCCTATCCATGAGTCACTTATACCTGCATTCCAGTTAAGGGTTCCTCCACCTGAATTTGTTACTGTAATTGAGAAACTATTTCCAGTACTTCCAAAATCAAGAGAGGTAGGACTTACTGATAACTCAGGGTGTGGTACAGTCATAGATAATGAAACATTTTGGTTACCATAAGAACTTGTAAAACTAATTGAACCATTATAATTTCCAGAACTCATCCCTAATCTTGAGACAGTAGCTGTTACAGTTTCAGATGCACCAGCTGATAAGTTACCTGAAGTTTTATTTAAACTTAACCAGTCCAAACTTTCAGATGCAGACCAGTTAAGTGTACCACCACCTGAATTTGTTACTGTAATTGAGAAACTATTTCCAGTACTTCCAAAATCAAGAGAGGTAGGACTTACTGATAACTCAGGGTCTGGCACAGGAACATTCATAGATACTGAAACGCTTTGATTTCCACCATTACCACTAAAACTAATTATTCCATTATAATCTTTAGGACTTAGTCCTGTTCTATCAATTGTTACTGTTACATTCTCTGAACAACCTGTGGATAAACTTCCAGTGGTTTTGTTTAATCCTATCCATGAGTCACTTATACCTGCATTCCAGTTAAGGGTTCCTCCACCTGAATTTGTTACTGTAATTGAGAAACTATTTCCAGTACTTCCAAAATCAAGAGAGGTAGGACTTACTGATAACTCAGGGTGTGGTACAGTCATAGATAATGAAACATTTTGGTTACCATAAGAACTTGTAAAACTAATTGAACCATTATAATTTCCAGAACTCATCCCTAATCTTGAGACAGTAGCTGTTACAGTTTCAGATGCACCAGCTGATAAGTTACCTGAAGTTTTATTTAAACTTAACCAGTCCAAACTTTCAGATGCAGACCAGTTAAGTGTACCACCACCTGAATTTGTTACTGTAATTGAGAAACTATTTCCAGTACTTCCAAAATCAA
>CAYYAU010000244.1:2020-2431 GCA_964469765.1 uncultured Clostridia bacterium
GAGAGGTAGGACTTACTGATAACTCAGGGTCTGGCACAGGAACATTCATAGATACTGAAACGCTTTGATTTCCACCATTACCACTAAAACTAATTATTCCATTATAATCTTTAGGACTTAGTCCTGTTCTATCAATTGTTACTGTTACATTCTCTGAACAACCTGTGGATAAACTTCCAGTGGTTTTGTTTAATCCTATCCATGAGTCACTTATACCTGCATTCCAGTTAAGGGTTCCTCCACCTGAATTTGTTACTGTAATTGAGAAACTATTTCCAGTACTTCCAAAATCAAGAGAGGTAGGACTTACTGATAACTCAGGGTCTGGCACAGGAACATTCATAGATACTGAAACGCTTTGATTTCCACCATTACCACTAAAACTAATTATTCCATTATAATCTTTAGGAC
>CAYYAU010000245.1:0-2431 GCA_964469765.1 uncultured Clostridia bacterium
TCCATCTTTCATGTTGGATGAGGACTATTTTTGAAGCCTATTCATTTGAGCCCCATTTTTTTGTTTTAGAAAATGAAAACAATGATATATGTGGTATTCTTCCTTATTTCTTAATAAAAGGAATTTTTAATGGAAAAAGAGCAGTATGCCTTCCTTTCTCTGATTTTTGTGGACCATTAGTTAAAAGTAACTGCCAGGAAGACTATATATTAAGAAGAATAATCCAAGAAGATGAAATTCAAATCAAACAATTAGAAATAAGAAGTCCTATCTCAAATGAAGCAGGCTTTGTAACTCTTAATTACTATAAGCATCATATTCTCAATATTGAAAAAGATCCAAGCGAAATTGAAAAAAATATAGATAAAAAGACGGTCAAATATTCAATAAGAAAAGCAAGAAGAGAAAGAATTAAAATAAAAGAAGAAAACTCAATTTGGGGGATGGAGGAGTTTTACAGGTTACATTTACTAACCAGAAGAAAGCACGGTATCCCTGCCCCTCCATTTAAATTTTTCAAATTGATGTTTGATAACATAGTTGCTAAAGATCTTGCTTTCATTTTATTAGCTGAGTATGGATCTAAAGTAATAGCATCAGGTATCTTTTTTAAATTTAAAAAATATATATATTTTAAATACAACGCATCTGATCCTCAATATTTGACTCATAAAACTCCAAATCATCTTTTAACATGGTATGCTATTGAACAGGCCTGTATCAATGGATATCAGTTTTTTGATTTCGGTCGCACTTCTCCAGAAAATAAAGGCCTGATGAGATACAAAGAAATGTGGGGAGCCAAAAGGATAGATTTGCCATATTGTTACTATCCTAATGTAAATACATTAGCTCTTAAAGAAAAGAGCTTATTATTTAATGTGTTTACCAGGATTTGGCATTTGCTCCCAGATGTGTTTATTAAGAAAGTGGGGCCGAAGATATATAAATATACTGGTTAAACATATTATTTATAATTTTTATAAAAGGAGGTTTATAAGATAAGATGTTGCGGAATATTTTAAAAAGAAATAAAAAAAATGAAATATCCAAATTTAAGCCAGGGGATATGGTTAAGGTAAAATCAGCCGAAAGCATATCTAAAACTCTTGATAAGACTAATAAACTAGATGGTTGTTTGTTTATGAATCAAATGTGGGATTATTGTGGCCAGAAATTTAAAGTATTGAAAGAGGTCAATAATTTTTTTGATGAATACCGGTATAAGATGTATAAAACAAAGTCAACTTTATATATTTTAGATAATGTAATCTGCAATGGAATAACTGATGAATTTAAGAATAGGTGCGATCGAAGTTGTTATTTATTATGGCATGAGAAGTGGCTAAGCAAAGTTTGAAAAAACTAATGATTACTAAAAATATTTGTATATAAAAAGATGCTTAAACAAAGAATAAGTATGATTCCTCGTTACAACTGGGACTATAAATTTTCTGATTTCGCCAAATCATCAATATCAGCTTTTAAATCGAGTTTGGAGATTGAACAAACATTGGAAAAGATATTTAAACAGAAGCCCCTTTTCACAACCGCAGGAAGAACTTCTCTCTATGCAATCCTAAAATCTCTAAATCTTCCTGAAGGATCAGGGGTAGGCGTGCCATTATATTGCTGCCCTGTTGTTTTTGAAGCCATCAGACAGGCCAGTCTTGTTCCAAGGTTTATAGATATAAATATGGAAGACTACAATTTGTCTATGTCTGATTTAAAGAAAAAAAGGAAATTACTTTCTGCGGTTGTTGTTGTTCACATGTTTGGCCATCCCGCGGATATGGATACTATTACTAATATTTGTGAGGACATTCCTATCATAGAAGACTGTGCCCAATCAATGTTCAGTAAATATAAAGGACAATATACTGGCTTTTTATCTACAGCTTCTTTTTTTTCGTTTCGATCTGGCAAATATATTTCAGCAGGGGAGGGAAGTGCTATTTTTGCAAAAGATCCATTACTTCGTAAATCTTTAAGAGCATTAATTGAAGATTTTAATGATTGGACTAAAATCCGACAAGTAATACACTGCACTAGCGTTTATATAAAATCATCGTTTTACAAGCGTCCTTTATATGGATTAATCGGATATCCGATTGGAAGAATTCTTGACCGCAGGTTCAATCTTACAGCGAAATCGGGTTTTAAATTAAATAAAATAGCTACGAGCAACATTAAAATTGTAAACGATAGAATTGAAAATTTTTTGCAAAAAGTTAATAAACAAAGAGAAAATGCTTTTTATTTTTTAGAAAAAATCAAGAAGCCAAATATGTTTCCGCCATATGAAAAGGAAAATTGTTGGAGCAATTATTATCAATTTGCTATTAGATTTTCTAATACTGAAGAAAGGAATAGTTATGCAGATTTTTTGCTAAAACATGGCATTGATACAGCGAAATATCTCGATGATGTT